>NZ_JBEHZD010001101.1:0-791 GCF_040240285.1 Streptomyces sp. HSW2009
CGGTGGCGGGACGGGCCCGGCTTCGGCCCGTCCGGGTGCTCGGGCCGGTGCTGCGGTTGCTCCGGCTTCGGGGGCCGGGAGCCGGCCGCATTCGGCGCCCCGGCGTCGCCGTGCCGCTCCGCACCGGCGCGCGCCCCCGCCTCGTCGTGCTTCCCCTCGCGCCGCGTCTTGTCCTGCGCTTCGTCCTGCGCTTCGTCCTGCGCTTCGTCCTGCGCTTTGTCGTGCGCTTTGTCGTGCGCCTTGCCGTGCGCCGCGTCCGGGTTCGCGCCCCCGGAGCGCGCGGCCCCCGCCGTGCCCGGCTGCCAGCCCGCGTCGACGAGCAGCGAGCGGGCGGCAGCGGTGTTGCGGCTGCCCAGGGCCCCGCTGTTGTCGCGGTAGCCGTGCTGGCCCGCCACCCGCAGGTGGCTGCCGAGCGGCTTGCCGCTCAGGCCCAGCGGCGCGTACACCGCCTCGGTCAGCGCCGCCCGGTCGATCGCGCGGGCCACGGCTCGGCGCACCCGCTCATCGGCCAGCGGCCCGGCGGTGCCGTTCAGCGCGAGTTGGGTGTAGGCGGGTTCGAGCGATCTGCGGACGGTGAACGTGGCCAGCGCCCTGGTCTCCGCGGCGCGCCGGGCCGCCGCCGCGCGCTCGGCGGCAATCGCCTTCAGCGCCGCGTCCTTGGCCGACCGCGGACCGTACTCGATCACCCAGGAGCGCAGCGCGCCCGCGGTACCGGCCAGCGTGGTCCTGGCGGGGGCGAGCACGGGCGGCGGGCCGACGGCCTCGCCCGTACTCGTACTCGTGCCCGTACT
>NZ_JBEHZD010001102.1:0-748 GCF_040240285.1 Streptomyces sp. HSW2009
TTTCCGGGGGACGCGGGGGGGGTGCGTTAGGGGGACGGGGTTATTGCCCCGGACCGGCGCGGTTCCGTACGCGGCGGCCTGGAGCAGCACGTAGCGGCAGTCAGCGGCGGCAGGTGGCAGGACGAATCGCATGAGTAGGACGAGCGGTACGGGCAGCGCAGGTCGGGCCGAAGTCGGTCGGGCTGAAGCCGGGCGGGCCGGGGTCGGGCGGGCCGGAGCGGGGAGCGGCACGCCCGTGGAAACGGCCGCGGAGCGGACGCTGCGCAGAATGGCCGAAAACATCGGCCTGACCGGGGCGGCTGACCGGTCGGGGTGGTCGTGGGTGGAGCTCAGTCCTGTCCGTACCGTGGATCGACCGATTCGGGAGCGAGTCCGAGCAGCTCCGCGACCTGTTCGACGACCACCTCGTGGACGAGCAGGGCCCGTTCGTCGCGGCTCTTGGTGCGGATCTCCACCGGCCGGCGGTACACCACGATCCGCGCCTGCTGCTCGCCGTCGGCGGCGATGAACCGCCCGAGCGGCACCGCGTCGTCGCTCCACGCCTCGATGTCGCGGCCCGCCACCCCGCCGTCGACGTAGGGCACGTCGTGGACGGAGAACTCCACGTCGGACAGTTGTGGCCAGCGCCGTTCCAGCCGCTCGACCGAGTCGTGCACCAGGTCGAGGAAGCCTTCCGCGCGGCTGATCGACAGCGGCACCTGGGGCGGCGCGCTCGGTCCGCGCCTCCCGCGCCCGTGCCGCGGTCTCG
>NZ_JBEHZD010001103.1:0-777 GCF_040240285.1 Streptomyces sp. HSW2009
GGGGGGGGCGGGGGGGGGGGGCCGTGCCCCGCGGGGGGGGGGGGGGGGGGGGGGGGGGGGGGGGGGGGGGGGGGGGGGGGGGCCCCGGGGCCGGGCCGGGTGGGGCGGGCCCGTGGAACCGGGTTGAGGTATCTGACCTGGAAGTGTTGTTGAGCTGCGATGCACGTGGTTAGCTTAGGCTTACCTAAGTAAGCCTGGGTCATGTTCTCCCTGTGACCTCACCCACAGTCATCCAGCTAGACGTCTCCGTGTCGTCCTGCCCGTCGCGCCCCGCCCGCCGTGCCGTTCCCGGCCCCGGCCGGTGGGCGCGGCGGGGGGACGGAAGGGCAGGTGGTCGATGTACGTCCGGTGCGCCGGCCGACCCTCGTCGGAACCGTCGTTCCCCGCGGCACGGACACGGCGGCTTCCGCACCGCCGGGCGCCCCGCCGCCCGACCCCCGGCCGACCACGCGTCGGCCCCCTGAACGTGCTCCCCGCGAGCCCGACGGTCCCCAAGGCCCTGGCCGTCAGGACCTCGCGGGGAGCACTACCTTTTGGTGGTTGGTGGTGGGGGTGTGGCTCTGGTGGGTGGCCTCGGCCGGGCAGGCGCGTGACGGCGCGTGCGGCCTCGGTCAGGCAGGCGCGTGACGGCGTGCGTGGCCTCGGTCAGGCAGGCGCGTGACGGCGCGCGTGGCTTCGGCCGGACGGTTGGCACGACGGCGGTGCCGCGGGCGGCTGCGGCGACCCGGTGAACGCCCGCGCGGTGGCCGTGGCCGGGCGGCCGCCGCGGCCCGGACG
>NZ_JBEHZD010001104.1:0-774 GCF_040240285.1 Streptomyces sp. HSW2009
GGTGGGTCGGGTGCTGCTGGGTTGGGTGCTGCTGGGTTGGGTGCTGCTGGGTTGGGTGGGTTGGGTGCTGCTGGGTGGGTGGGTGGCCGTCGTGGATGAGGCCAAGGGAGAGTGGGGGTGCGGCCTGGCGCGGCGGGAGGGCGGGGGCGTGGTGCCGGCCCTCCTGCTCCTCCAGGACCAGCTTCCACACCTGTGGCGGCAGGTCGGGCGGCGAACCGGTGTACGGGTGCACCAGGGCCCGGTCGATCCAGACCCGGGCCACCGGGCTCTGCCCGCGACACAGCAGCGCGAAGATCTCCACCAGGGCCGACCTGTGCACCTCGTTCCTGGCCACCGGCACCACCGCCCAGGTGAACAGGTCGGCGGCGCGCTCGGCCATCTCCCCCGGCGTGAGCCGCTGCCCCTCGGGCCCGTTCGGGTCGTAGTACAGGAACCGGCTCAGCACCTCGGTGCACAGCTCGTTCGCCATCGCCGTACCGCGTATCTGGACCCGCCGTTCCCGGCCGAGTTCGGCGAGCAGCAGATCACGGGCGTACGGATGGCCGACGCTCGCCCGCAACTCGTCCAGCAGCCGCGCGTCGTCCAACGCGGCCAGCCGCTCCACGAGCCGCTGCTGCGCGGGGTCGGCGGCCCGGGCGGCCTGGAGGGCCTGCCGGAGCGGTGGTTCGTGCGGCTGCCGCGGGTCGTGCGGATCGCCGCCCCGCCCGGCCGGGCCCGCCGCGGCGTGCGGGTGGGAGTGTGGCGCGGCGTGCGGCGCGGAACCGTTCGGCGTGG
>NZ_JBEHZD010001105.1:0-773 GCF_040240285.1 Streptomyces sp. HSW2009
GCGGGTATTGATCCGGTGTCGTTGAAGGGTTCGGCGACCGGTGTGTATGCGGGCGTGATGTACCACGACTACGCCGCAGGCCTGTCGCAAGGCGGCGACGCCAAGCTGGAGGGCTACGCGATGCTCGCCGGCTCCGGCAGCGTCGTATCGGGCCGCGTGGCGTACACCCTCGGCCTCGAAGGCCCGGCCGTGACCGTCGACACCGCGTGCTCGTCCTCGCTGGTCGCGATGCATCTGGCGGCCCAGGCGCTACGCCAGGGCGAATGCAACCTGGCCCTGGCGGGCGGGGTCACCGTCATGGCCACGCCGGACGTCTTCACTGGGTTTTCGCGGCAGCGTGGGTTGGCGCCTGATGGTCGGTGTAAGCCGTTTGCTGCGGCGGCTGATGGTACGGGGTGGGGTGAGGGGGTTGGGGTGTTGTTGTTGGAGCGGTTGTCGGATGCGCGGCGGAATGGTCATCGGGTGCATGCGGTGATTCGTGGTTCTGCGGTGAATCAGGATGGTGCGTCGAATGGTTTGACGGCGCCGAATGGTCCGTCGCAGCAGCGGGTGATTCGTCAGGCGTTGGCGAATGCGGGGGTTTCTGCGGGTGAGGTGGATGTGGTGGAGGCGCATGGGACGGGTACGACGTTGGGTGATCCGATTGAGGCGCAGGCGTTGCTTGCTACGTATGGTCAGGATCGTCCTGTGGGGCGGCCTTTGTGGTTGGGTTCGGTGAAGTCGAATATTGGTCATACGCAGGCTGCTGCGGGTGTGGCGGGTGTGATCAAGAT
>NZ_JBEHZD010001106.1:0-768 GCF_040240285.1 Streptomyces sp. HSW2009
CAGCGGATCATCCCCGGGAGCACGGAGCACGGAGCACGGATCACGTAGCACGGGGGCCGGGGGGCGGGGCCGCGGGGCGGGGGCCCGCGGCCCGGGCCCGCCAACACCCCTGTGAGCAGCGGCTGATGAGGGGAATTCCGATCGGGAGCGAGACCCGCACCAGCCCCGCCGGTCCTGCCAACGCACCGCGCGACGTCTGGGTGTTCCTGCTTATCCGCTGCCCGGCCTCGACCCGCAACCTGTTCGACGCCGTCGGCATGTGGCCGCGCGTGCTGCAAGTCGTCAAGGACGGGTGGGGCTGCCCGCCGGGCGTCGTGCTGCGGCCTGGCGAGGCGATCGAATCGGCCGCTGAGCGCGTCGCCGACGCGCTGGGCATCAGGCTGCCCGAGGCGCCCGCCCTGCTCGCCGTCGATCAGCAACCCGCCATCGACGGCGGGCCGGACGAGGAACTCGCCTTCGTCGTCGACGGCGGGGCCGCGGAGGAGAACGCGTTCGAGGGCCTGCCGCGGCACGAGGTCGACATCGAGTGGTCGGCCGTCGAGGACCTGGAACGCGTCGCCCTCGTCCACGCCCTCCGTACGCGGCTGCTCGCCGTCGAAACGCCGCTGCTCGTCGAAGGGATGCCGCGGACACCGCGGAAGCAGGGCGGATAGCGCAGCGGACAGCGCAGCGGATAACGCAACCGTGGGGGGGGCCCCCCCCGGGGGGGGGGGGGGCGCCGGGGGGGGGGGGGGGGGGGGGGGGGGTGTTGTGGGGGGGGGGGCCCCC
>NZ_JBEHZD010001107.1:0-762 GCF_040240285.1 Streptomyces sp. HSW2009
GGGTACCCGTCGTCTCCGCTCGGGCGGCGGGCCGGGGGGCCGGCCGCGGGGCCCCCCCCCCCCACCCCCCAGGCCCCGCCCCCCCCCCCCCCCCCCACCCCGCCCCCCCGCCCCCCCCCGGGGCCCCGCGCCGGCCCGGGGCCCCCGGGCCGCCGCCCACAGCGCGGCGTGCCCACCGGCCGAGTGCCCCACCAGGACCGGCCGCTCCGCGTCCAGCGCCGACCAGTCGGGCCCCGGCAGGCCGCGGACCAGCGCGGGCAGCGCGTCCAGGGCCGCCGCGATGTCGTCGAAGGTCTCGGGCCACCGCCCGGCCAGCGGCCGGGCCCGCCCCGCGGGCGGCGTGCCCGCACCGGCCGCCGGGCGCTCGCCGTCCCGCCCCCGCCGGTACTCGACCGAGGCGACGGCGAAGCCGTGCGCGGCGAGGTGACCGGCCAGGGGCGAGAGGTGGCGGCGGTCGTACGGGGCGCGCCAGGCGCCACCGTGCAGCAGGACCACCAGCGGGACGGGGCGGCGGCCGGGCGCGGCACCCGGACGGCCGGGGTGCGGCCCAGGCCCAGGCGCCGATCCCGGCTCAGGCCCTGCCCCAGATCCCGACCCCGACCCAGGCACTGATCCCGACCCCGACCCAGGCGCTGGCCCAGACACTGATCCCGACCCCGCCCCCGCCCCCCGCCCCCCCCCCCCCCCCCGCGCCGGGGCCCCCCCCCCCGGCCCCCGCCCCGGCCCCGCCCCCCCCCCCCGCCCCCCCCCCGGCCCCCCCCC
>NZ_JBEHZD010001108.1:0-752 GCF_040240285.1 Streptomyces sp. HSW2009
CCGCCCACCCGGCCGTTGTCCTCGACCGTGACCACCAATTCGTGCTCCGCAGCCCACCCCACCAACGTGGAATTGACCGGCTTCACCCACCGCGGGTCCACCACCGTCACCCCGATTCCCCGCTCACCCAACAACCGCGCCGCCTCCAACGACACCTGCGCCATCGCCCCCACCGAAACCAACAACACCCGCGACCCACCCACCACCGGCCGCACCAACACATCCACCCCACCCACCGACGCCACCGCATCCACATCCACCCCAACCGAACCCTTCGGATACCGCACCACCGTCGGCGCGTCCTCCACCTCCACCGCCTCCCGCAACAACACCCGCAACCGCGCACCATCCCGCGGCGCCGCCACCCGCAACCCCGGCACCACCTGCAAAATCGACATGTCCCACATCCCATTGTGCGAAGGACCGTCATTCCCCGTCGCACCCGCACGATCCAACGCGAACGTCACCCCACACCCATGCAACGCCACATCCATCAACACCTGATCAAACGCCCGATTCAAAAACGTCGCATACACCGCCACCACCGGATGCACCCCACCAAGCGCCAACCCCGCAGCCGACGTCACCGCATGCTGCTCCGCAATCCCCACATCAAAAACCCGCTCCGGATACGCCTGCGCAAACGCCTGCAACCCCACCGGCTGCAACATCGCCGCCGTAATCCCCACCACATCCTCACGCTCAGCCCCCAACCGCACCATCTCCTCCGAAAACACCGACGTCCAGGAGGG
>NZ_JBEHZD010001109.1:0-751 GCF_040240285.1 Streptomyces sp. HSW2009
CCCGGCCCCCCGGGGCGGGCGGTCCGGCGCGGGCCGGGGGGGCCCCCGGGGCGGGGGGGGGCCCCCCGCGGCGCCCCGCGCCCCCCCGCGGGGGGGGGGGGGGGGGGGGGGCCGTCGTGTCCGCTGGGGACGGGGCCGCGCTGGGGCGGACCGGTCGCTCAGCGGGGTCCTCAGCCGAGCGGGTGGCGCCAGCCGTGCGGGTCCGGGGCGGCACCGGTCTGGACGTCGAGCAGCGCCTGGCGCAGCTTCATGGTGATCTCGCCGGGCTGGCCGTCGCCCACCGTCCAGTCGGCACGGGCGGACTTGACGGAGCCGACCGGGGTGATGACCGCGGCGGTGCCACAGGCGAAGACCTCGGTCAGCGTCCCGTCGGCGTTGGCGTTCTTCCAGTCGTCGACGGAGATCCGGCCCTCTTCGAAGCCGTACCCGAGGTCCTCGGCGATGCGCAGCAGCGATGCGCGCGTGATGCCGGGCAGCAGCGAGCCGGACAGTTCGGGGGTGACGATGCGCACCGCGTCGCCGTCACGGTAGACGAAGTAGAGGTTCATGCCGCCCATCTCTTCGATCCACCGCCGCTCGATGGCGTCGAGCCAGACGACCTGGTCGCAGCCCTTCTCGGCGGCCTGGGCCTGAGCGACCAGCGAGGCGGCGTAGTTGCCGCCGGCCTTGGGGGGGCCGGGGGGGCCGGGGGGGGGCCCGCCGGGGGCCCCCCCCCGCCCCCCCCCCCCCCCCGCGCAGAATAAAATCAGAC
>NZ_JBEHZD010000111.1:0-17462 GCF_040240285.1 Streptomyces sp. HSW2009
GTACGGGGGCACGCCCCGCCGCCCCGCCGCGGCAGCCCGGCACCGCTCCCCGCCGCCACGTCCCACCGACCGCCGCCCGCCGCCCGCCGCAACACCCGCTACGGCAGCGCCCCGCCCGCCGAACCCGGATCGCCCAGGCTGTCATCGCGCAGTACGGCCGCGCCGTCCGGGCCCCGGTGGGGGCGGCGCAGGCCGGCGGCGGAGAGGCGACGGACCAGTTCCTTGCTGGTCACCTCGACCGCGCCCAGGTCGACGGCGGTCGCGTAGCTGGTGGACGGCACGTCGTAGTGGTCCCGGTCGAAGCCGCGGCGCGGGGCGCCGATCCGCTCCGCGAAGGCGTGCAACTCCTCGTACGACACGTCACTGACCAGGTGCGACCACATGCGGCCGTGGCCCGGCCAGATGGGCGGGTCGATGTACACGGCCATCAGTGGTCGCCCTTGCCGCCGGATCTGGAGCCCCGGCCGCCCGAGATCACGGCCTCCAGCGCGCCCAGCCTGGCCACCTCGACCGTGGTCTTGGTGCAGACCCAGCGCGGGTCGGGGCCGAGTTCCGGCTCGACCTCCAGGGCGTGCGGGTCGCCGCCGCCCACGCAGACCGGGCACAGCGGCCACCGCCCGTACCGCTCAAGCAGCGCGTCCTGGACGTCCTGCGCGACCAGGCCGGCCACGAACTGCGCCCCGTCCGGCCACTGCTCGACCCACCACCGCCGGTGCGTCACCGCGTCCTCGACGAGCGAGACCACGTCCGCCCGCGCCACGTCTCCCGCCGACAGGTCAGCCAGTACGAGCGCCCGCGCCCTGTGCAGTGTCTGTTCGAGCTCCATGGCTCCATTGTCAGGCTCCGTCACTCTTGACGCCCGCCATGACCGAAAATACCTTTCAAAGGTGAGCAGCAAGCTGAAGGAAACTTTCATCGGCGTCCAGGGCGCCGCCCCTCCGGCCCCGGCTGCCCTGATGGCCACGTTGCGGGCCGTCGGGCCGTCCATGACCCGTTCGATGCAGCGGGTCGCCGAGACGGTCGCCGCCGACCCGGCGGGCTGTGCCGCGCTCACCGTCACCGGGCTCGCGGAGCGCACCGGCACCAGCGAGGCCACCGTGGTGCGCACCGCCCGGCTGCTCGGCTATCCGGGCTACCGCGACCTGCGGCTCGCCCTCGCCGCGCTCGCCGCGCAGCAGGCCGCGGGCCGGGCGCCGGCCGTCACCGCCGACATCGCGGTGGACGACCCGATCGCCACCGTGGTCGCCAAGCTCGCCCAGGAAGAGCAGCAGTGCCTGGCGGACACCGCCGCCGCGCTCGACACCAGCCAGTTGGACGCGGCCGTGGCGGCACTGGTCTCGGCCCGCCGCATCGACGTGTACGGGATCGCCGCCTCCGGCCTGGTCGGCCAGGACCTGGTGCAGAAGCTGCTGCGGATCGGGCTCATCGCGCACGCGCACACCGATCTGCACCTCGCGGTGACCGGCGCCGTGCAGATGCGGCCGGGCGACGTGGCCATCGCCATCACGCACTCCGGGCGCACCGCCGACGTCATCGAACCGCTGCACACCGCCTTCGCGCACGGCGCCACGACGGTCGCGATCACCGGCAACCCGGCGGCCGAGGTCACGCAGTACGCGGACCTGGTGCTCACCACGTCCTCGGCCCGCGAGAGCGAGTTGCGGCCGGCCGCCATGTCCAGCCGCACCAGTCAACTCCTGGTCGTGGACTGCCTGTTCATCGGCGTCGCGCAGCGCACCTACGCCACCGCCGCGCCCGCGCTCTCGGACTCCTACGAGGCGCTGGCGCACCGCCGCACCCCCCGGACCCACCCCGGCCCCCCCCCCCCGGGGGGGGGGGGGCCCCCCCCCCCCCCCCCCCCCCCCCCCCCGCCCCCCGGCACCCCGCCCCCCCCGGCCCCCCCCCCCCCCCCGCCCCCCCGCCCCCCCCCCGCGCGCCGCCCCCCCCCCCCGCGGGCGCCCGCCGCCCCCCCCCCCCCACCCCTCTCCCCCTCATATCCCTCGCCCCTCATCCGCCCCGCCCCTCCCTCGCCCCCTCCCCCTCGCTCCGCTCCCGCTCCGCCTTCTCCCGTATCGAGGAAGAGCCATCGCCGCCATGAACACCAGCGCCGACGGTGTCCGGCCCGGTCCGCTCCGGGCCCAGCTCGACACCCTGACGACCGAGGCGTACCGCCCGGAACTAGCCGAGATCGACCGGCTCGACACGCTCGCCATCGCCCGGCTGATGAACGCCGAGGACAGCGCCGTACCCACCGCGGTCGCCGCACAGTTGCCCCAGGTGGCGGCGGCGATCGACGCGGTGGCCGACCGGATGGCCGGCGGCGGCCGGCTGATCTACGCGGGCGCCGGCACCGCGGGCCGCCTCGGCGTGCTCGACGCCAGCGAGTGCCCGCCGCCCTTCAACACCGCGCCCGAGCAGGTCATCGGGCTGATCGCGGGCGGCACGCCGGCCCTGGTCACCTCGGCCGAGGACGCCGAGGACAGCAAGGAACTGGCCGCCGCCGACCTGGCCGCGCTGCACCTGACCGAGCGCGACAGCGTCGTCGGCGTCTCGGCGTCGGGCCGCACGCCGTACGCGGTCGGGGCCGTCGAGTACGCCAGGGCGCACGGCGCGCTGACCGTCGGGCTGGCCTGCAACGCGGGCTCGGCGCTGGCCGGCGCGGCCGAGCACGGCATCGAAGTGGTGGTCGGCCCGGAACTGCTCACCGGCTCCACCCGGCTGAAGGCGGGCACGGCGCAGAAGCTGGTGCTCAACATGATCTCGACGCTCACGATGATCCGGCTGGGCAAGACGTACGGGAACCTGATGGTGGACGTGCGGGCCTCCAACGACAAGCTGCGGGCCCGCTCCCGGCGCATCGTGCAGTTGGCCACCGGCGCGTCGGACGAGGCGACCGAGGCGGCGCTCGCGGCCACCGGCGGCGAGGTGAAGAACGCCATCCTCACGCTGCTCGCCGACGTGGACGCATCCACCGCGGACCGGCTGCTGACGGATGCGAACGGCCACCTCCGCGCGGCCCTGGACACGGCCCGTACGGCCTGATCGGCGCGGGCCAGGCCACCGGCCTCAGGAAGCGGGACTCAGGAACGGGCCCCGCTCCCCGCTCCCCGCTCCCCGCTCCCGAGAACGCCCGAGGGCGGCACCCGCAGTGGGTGCCGCCCTCGTTCGTACGGAACAAGCTGATCCGCTGGGGATCAGAAGTCCATGTCACCGCCCGGCATGCCGCCCGGAGCGCCCGCGGCAGCGGCCTTCTCCGGCTTGTCGGCGATGACGGCCTCGGTGGTGAGGAACAGCGCGGCGATCGACGCGGCGTTCTGGAGCGCGGAGCGCGTCACCTTGGCCGGGTCGATGATGCCCTCGGCAACCAGGTCGACGTAGTCGCCGGTCGCGGCGTTCAGACCGTGGCCGGGGGTCAGGTTGCGCACCTTCTCCACGACGACGCCACCCTCAAGGCCGGCGTTGACGGCGATCTGCTTGAGCGGGGCCTCCAGGGCCAGGCGCACGGCCTGCGCACCGGTGGCCTCGTCGCCTTCGAGCTCCAGCTTCTCGAAGACCGCGGCGGCCTGGAGCAGGGCCACGCCGCCACCGGCGACGATGCCCTCTTCGACGGCCGCCTTCGCGTTGCGAACGGCGTCCTCGATGCGGTGCTTGCGCTCCTTGAGCTCGACCTCGGTGGCGGCACCGGCCTTGATGACGGCCACGCCGCCGGCCAGCTTCGCCAGGCGCTCCTGGAGCTTCTCGCGGTCGTAGTCGCTGTCCGAGTTCTCGATCTCGGCGCGGATCTGGTTGACGCGGCCCTGGACCTGCTCGCTGTCACCGGCACCGTCGACGATGGTGGTCTCGTCCTTGGTGATGACGACCTTGCGGGCGCGGCCCAGCAGGTCGAGACCGGCGTTCTCCAGCTTGAGGCCGACCTCCTCGGAGATGACGGTGCCACCGGTGAGGATGGCGATGTCACCGAGCATGGCCTTGCGGCGGTCACCGAAGCCCGGGGCCTTGACGGCGACGGACTTGAAGGTGCCCCGGATCTTGTTGACGACCAGGGTGGAGAGGGCCTCGCCCTCCACGTCCTCGGCGATGATCAGCAGCGGCTTGCCCGACTGCATGACCTTCTCCAGGAGCGGGAGCAGGTCCTTGACCGCGGAGATCTTGGAGTTGACGATCAGGATGTACGGGTCGTCCAGGGACGCCTCCATACGCTCCATGTCCGTCGCGAAGTACGCGGAGATGTAGCCCTTGTCGAAGCGCATGCCCTCGGTGAGCTCCAGCTCAAGCCCGAAGGTCTGCGACTCCTCGACGGTGATGACGCCTTCCTTGCCGACCTTGTCCATCGCCTCGGCGATGAGCTCGCCGATCTGGGTGTCAGCGGCGGAGATGGAGGCGGTGGAGGCGATCTGCTCCTTGGTCTCCACGTCCTTGGCCTGCTCAAGGAGCTGCGCGGAGACGGCCTCGACGGCGCGCTCGATGCCGCGCTTGAGGGCCATCGGGTTGGCGCCCGCGGCGACGTTCCGCAGGCCCTCCTTCACCAGCGCCTGGGCCAGGACGGTCGCGGTCGTCGTGCCGTCACCGGCGACGTCGTCCGTCTTCTTCGCGACCTCCTTGACCAGCTCGGCGCCGATCTTCTCGTACGGGTCTTCGAGCTCGATCTCCTTGGCGATGGACACACCATCGTTGGTGATCGTGGGGGCGCCCCACTTCTTCTCAAGGACGACGTTGCGGCCCTTGGGGCCGAGGGTGACCCGGACGGCGTCAGCGAGCTGGTTCATCCCACGCTCAAGACCGCGCCGTGCCTCCTCGTCGAACGCGATGATCTTGGCCATGTGAAGTGGTCCTCCCAGGACTGGGGGCCCCCGGCCAGTGGCTGGGGGAGGGTGAATACTCCGGACCGCGTGGCGCCCGCGACGGACGGCCTGCCTGCCCCGCGGTTCCTTGCCCCGCTTGGCCTGCGAGCCTCACCGACCCGGTCCTTCTGTCACTCTCGACAGCAGAGTGCTAACGCCAATGATTAGCACTCGGCACCCTAGAGTGCAAGGTCGCTCCGCTAGGAGCGTCGGTGGGGGGCGGTGGTCGGGGACGCGGTGGGCGCAAGGTCGCTCCGTTCAGGAGCGTCGATGGGGGGTGGTGGTCGGGGACGCGGCGGGCGCAAGGTCGCTCCGCTCAGGAGCGTCGCTGGGGGCGGCGGTCGGGACCGGTCTCCGGTCCGAGTCGGGTGACCCCGATGCGCGGTCCCGCGTCGACGGTCGGGGCGCCGGCCGTGGCGCATGCAGCTCACCCACCCCGTACGCACCCGTCGCCCACCGCGCACCGCCCGTCTTCGCCGTACGCATTCGCAACGTGCGGGAACATCCGACGGCCGCGCCGCCGCCCCGCCGCGCCGGCTGAAGCCCACCGGGGGGCGCCGGGGCACGGGTGGCTCCGGGGGTTCCGGAGCCGCCCAACCCGCTGCGGGCATGCGAAGGGCCCGCACCCCCCTGCCGAGGGTGCGGGCCCTTGTTTCGCGCAGTCGGTCGGCGCTCAGCCGGCCACGCGGACCATGTCCGCCTGCGGCCCTTTCTGACCCTGCGAGATCTCGAACTCGACCCGCTGGCCTTCCTCAAGGGTGCGGTAGCCGTCCATCTGGATCGCGCTGTAGTGGACGAACACGTCCGCACCACCGTCGACCGCGATGAAGCCGTACCCCTTCTCCGCGTTGAACCACTTGACGGTGCCCTGAGCCATTCCAAACTCCCCTATTGCTGGCCCTTGCGCAGGACCGCACTCCGCGGACCCGGGTCAGACCTCACCCCTGAGAATCCCCTCACCATTGGCCAGGGGAGCCCCGGAGGCGTGCGCCGGAACGCGTCGACCGCCGCTGAATGTATCTGCCCAGATGCCCAGAGCAACAGGTCAATCGGACGAGAATTCTGGGCGCGGCTCATCGGCTATACGGGGTTAACTCCGGTGAATACCGGTCAAGTCGGGCCGGACATGGCGGCACTAACCCGGCAAATCATGTCCACATTTCACGCACATTTTGACGGGTTCTCATATGCGCTCAACGCACGGGCCCGTGAAGGGTGCGGGGGAAGCGGGGAGTTGCAGGTGGGGCGGAACCGCGAGTGCGGGGCGGAGCTGGGGCTAAACGAAAAGAGCCACACCAACCCTATCGCGATTCTGGGCACGGAATTGCCCCGTCCGCTTTCTTGTGGACGGGGCAATTCCGGCAGTTCGTGGCAGGTGACGGCGGATCAGCCGCCGGCGACGGCCGGGATGATCGAGATGCCGGCGCCGTCCGGGGTCGCCGTCTGGAGGCCCTCGGCGAAGCGCACGTCGTCGTCGTTGACGTACACATTCACGAAACGGCGCAGCTTGCCGTCCTCGTCGAGCACCCGGGCGGCGATGCCCTGGTGGTTCTTGTCCAGGTCGGCCAGCACCTCGCTGAGGGTCGTGCCCTCGGCGCTGACCTCGGCCTTGCCGCCGGTGTAGGTGCGCAGGATGGTCGGGATGCGGACGTTGACGCTCATGGGGTCACCTTCGTGGGAGATGCGGGGAAGTGTGCTGTCGCGGCGGGGCGTCGGCCGGTCGCCGATCCACGGCCGGCGGGCGGCCGACGGCTGGTCGACGACCGCCCCGGCCGGGGCGCGCCGGCCGGGCCGGGGCGCAGGCGTCAGCTCGCCAGGCCGGCCGCGCGGAACGCGTCGAGGTTCGGCTTGATCGTCGCCGTCGGACCGGTGGTGGGCGCCACGGCGTCCAGCGTCTTGAGCCCGTCACCGGTGTTGAGCACGACGGTCGTCAGCGCCGGGTCGAGCTGTCCGGTCTCGATGAGCTTCTGGGTGACGCCGACGGTCACGCCGCCCGCGGTCTCCGCGAAGATGCCCTCGGTGCGCGCCAGCAGCTTGATCGCGTCGACCACCTGCTGGTCGTTGACGTCCTCGACCGCTCCCCCGGTGCGCCGGGTGATGTCCAGGACGTACGGGCCGTCGGCCGGGTTGCCGATCGCCAGCGACTTGGCGATCGTGTTCGGCTTCACCGGGCGCACCACGTCGTGCCCGTCCTTGAAGGCGCGGGAGACCGGCGAGCAGCCCTCGGCCTGGGCACCGAAGATCTTGTACGGCTTGTCCGCGACCAGGCCGAGCTTGATCAGCTCCTTGAGCCCCTTGTCGATCTTGGTGAGCTGGGAGCCGGAGGCGATCGGGATGACGATCTGGTCCGGGATCTCCCAGCCGAGCTGCTCGCAGATCTCGTACGCGAGCGTCTTGGAGCCCTCGCCGTAGTACGGGCGCAGGTTGACGTTGACGAAGCCCCAGCCCTCGCCGAGCGGGTCGCCGATCAGCTCGCTACAGAACCGGTTGACGTCGTCGTACGTGCCCTCGATGCCGACCAGTTCGCCACCGTAGACGGCGGCCATGACGACCTTGCCGGCCTCCAGGTCGTGCGGGATGAACACGCAGGAGCGGAAGCCCGCGCGGGCGGCGGCGGCGCCGCCCGCGCCGGCCAGGTTGCCGGTGGAGGAGCAGGAGAGCGTGGTGAAGCCGAAGGCGCGGGCCGCCTCGACGGCGATGGCCACCACCCGGTCCTTGAAGGAGTGGGTGGGGTTGCCCGAGTCGTCCTTGACGTACAGGCCGCCGGTGACGCCGAGCGCGTCGGCCAGCCGGTCGGCCTTGACCAGCGGGGTCAGGCCCGGGTTCAGGTTGGGCTTGGCGGCGACGTTCGCGGGGACCGGGAGCAACGGGGCGTAGCGCCAGATGCTGTTCGGGCCGGCCTCGATGCGCTGCCGCAGCGCCTGCGGGTCCCCGGTCGGCAGGTCGTACGCCACTTCGAGGGGACCGAAACAGAGCTGGCAGGCGAAGATCGGGCCGAGCTCGAAGCGCTCGCCGCACTCGCGACAGGACAGCGCGGCGGCGGGGCCGAGGTCCACTGGGGCGGAGGCGTCCGACGTGGCGGGAGCGGTGGAGGTTGCGGTGACTTGCACAGCCATGATGGCGAGGCCCTTTCTCCTCATCTTCCTCGCGGCGCACTTCGCCACGAGACGGAATTGGCACCTTCCCCACCGGGAGCCTCGCGGTGCGAGTTTCCGGCTGGAGGGTTGCCGGGGCTTCAACGGGCCGTATCCCTCTGCCCCTCTGGATGAGCGGTATGGCACTGGGCTCCTTGGAGCCAGGCGTTTGTGGGCGAGATGACCCCGGCATGCGACGGTCATCCGCGTTGTTCAAGACTGTAACCGAAGGTTGGAACAGTACGGACAGTCGTCCGAACCACGAGATGAACGTAACATCGAGCGCTGCTCGCCGCGCATAAGGAGTCACGCAGGTGCTGGAAGAGGTGGAGCGCTGGCTGAGCCGCCGGTCCTGGTCCGCTGCCGACCGTCAGCTCGACCGGCTCCTGGCGGCGAAACGGGCTGGTGGGGCCACGGTCAGCGTGGTGTTGCCGGCGCTGAACGAGGAGGCGACGGTCGGCACGATCGTCGCCACGATCCGCCGCGACCTGATGCGCGATGCGCCGCTGGTGGACGAGCTCGTGGTGGTCGACTCGGGCTCGACGGACCGCACCGCGGCCGTCGCGCGCGAGGCCGGGGCACAGGTGGTGCACCGGGACGACCTGCTGCCGCGGCTGCCGACGGTGCCGGGCAAGGGCGAGGTGCTGTGGCGCTCGCTGCTGGCCACCCGCGGCGACATCGTCTGCTTCGTCGACGCCGACCTGCGCGACTTCTCCTCCACCTTCGTCTCCGGGATCGTCGGGCCACTGCTCACCGACCCCGAGGTGCAGTTCGTGAAGGCGATGTACGACCGGCCGCTGGGGCAGGTCGGCGAGGCGGGCGGGCCGGCCGCGGCCGCCGGGCCCGGGCCTGGGTCCGGGTCCGCCGGGCAGGGCGGCCGGGTGACGGAGCTGGTGGCCAGGCCGTTGCTGAACCTGCACTGGCCGCAGCTCGCCGGATTCGTCCAGCCGCTCGGCGGCGAGTACGCGGCGCGCCGCTCGCTCCTGGAGCGGCTGCCGTTCCCGGTCGGGTACGGCGTGGAGCTCGGGCTGCTGGTGGACGCGCTGCACACGGTCGGACTCGATGCGCTGGCCCAGGTGGACGTGGGCGTGCGCCGCCACCGCCACCAGGACGGCCAGGCCCTCGGCCGGATGGCGGCGGCGATCTACCGTACGGCCCAACTCCGGCTGGCCCGCGGCTACTTGGTGCGCCCCCGACTGACCCAGTTCCAGCGCGGCGCGGACGGCGGGTTCGAGCCGCACACCCATCCGGTGGACACCGAGGAGCGCCCGCCGATGATCGAGGTCCCGGAGTACGCGGAGCGCTGGGCGGCGTAGCCACGGCGGGGCCGCGGCACGACCACGACACGGCCGCACACGACCGCGGCACGACCGCGGCCAGCGGGGGCGACGGGCGCGGGCACGGCAGGGCGCCCGGCCACCACCGAGGGTGACGATGCGTGCGCGCCGTGGTGCGCGGGGTGGGTCTCCTGATGCGTACGGGGCGGGGTGGGGGCTGCGCGGGGTGGCTCGGCGGGGGTGGCCGGGGGCGCGGAGAGGTGCCGGAATCCGCCGCACCGGCGCGTACCGGAGTCGGCGTAGCGCGGGCGGTCCGGTCGAACGGCGCGCGGAGACGGCGGGTGGGAGCGGGGGCGGGGGCGGCGGCGTCCGTACGTTTGAGCGGTTCCGGTCCTGGCTAGGCTCGCGGCATGGTCTCCGTCCATGGCGAGCAGGAAGCCGTCGACTCCGTGCCGGCCACCGGTCCCAGACCGGGCGCCCGGGTGCTGGTCGCTTCGAACCGCGGGCCCGTCGCGTACGCGCTGACGCCCCCACCGACCCGTTCGCCCTCGCGAACGCCGACCCCGGGCGAGGCGGCTGCGGCAGGCGCCACCGCCGCACCGGAACCACCCGCGGAACGCCCCACGGAACCACCCGCCACACCCGAACCGCCCACGACCCGGGCAACGCCCACGACAGCACCGACAGCACCGGCCGCGCCGGCGACTGCGGCAGCAGCGGCCGGGCTGACCGCCAAGCGCGGCGGCGGCGGCCTCGTCTCCGGGCTCTCCGCGATCGGCGCGGACGCCGACTCCGTGTGGGTGTGTGCCGCGCTCGGCGACGGCGACCGGGAGGCGGTGCGGCGGGCCGCGGTCGGCGACCCGGCGGCCGGCGGCCGGCGCGGCGCGCCGCTCGACCCGGCGGCCACCGGCGGCCCGCGGGTGCGGCTGCTGGACATCGAGCCCGCGGTCTTCGCCGCGGCGTACAACGGGGTGGCCAACTCCGTGCTCTGGTTTGTGCACCACCTGCTCTACCAGACCCCGCTGGAGCCGGTCTTCGACGAGGAGTTCCGGCGCCAGTGGGAGGCGTACGAGGCGTACAACGCCGCGTTCGCGGACGCGCTCGCGCGCGAGGCGGGGCCGGGGGCCGCCGTGCTGGTGCAGGACTACCACCTGGCGCTGGTCCCCGCGCTGCTCCGGCAGCGCCGCCCCGACCTGCGCATCGGCCACTTCTCGCACACCCCGTGGGCCCCGCCGGACTACTACCGGCTGCTGCCCGACGACGTCGCAGCCGCCGTGCTGCACGGCATCCTGGGCGGCGACCGGGCGGCCTTCCTCACCACGCGCTGGGCCGAGGCGTGCGCCGACTGCGGCGCCCGGGTGCTCGGCGCCCGGGTCGGCCGGGACGCGGAGACCGGCGAGCTCACCGTGGAGTCGGCCGGGCGGACGACCCGGCTCGGGGTGCACGGCCTGGGCGCGGACGCGGAGTTCCTGCGCAGCCGCTCGCACGCCGCCGACGTGACGGAGCGGCTGGCCGCGCTGCGGGCCCAGATCGAGGGCCCGGGCGGCACGGACGGGCCAGCCGGGGCAGCCGGGCCAGCCGGGTCAGACGGCTCGGACCACCGTGCGCCGGCCCGGAAGGTGATCGTCCGGGTGGACCGCACCGAGCTGTCCAAGAACATCGTGCGCGGGCTGCACGCGTACCGGCTGCTGCTCACGGACCACCCCGAGTGGCGCGAACGGGTGGTGCACGTCGCCTTCGCCTACCCCTCGCGGCAGGACCTCGCGGTCTACCGGGCGTACACGGCCGAGGTGCAGCGGGTCGCCGACGCGATCAACGAGGAGTTCGGCACGGCGACCTGGCAGCCGGTGGCGCTGCACGTGAAGGACGACTTCGCGCGCTCGCTCGCCGCGTACCGGATCGCCGACGTGGCGCTGGTGAACCCGATCAGGGACGGCATGAACCTGGTCGCCAAGGAGGTCCCGGTGGTCTCGGACGCCGGCTGTGTGCTGGTGCTCTCCCGGGAGGCCGGGGCGCACGCCGAGTTGAGCGACGACGCGCTGTCGGTCAACCCGTACGACGTGCAGGAGACGGCCAGAGCGTTGCACGAGGCGCTCCGCATGGACCCGGCCGAGCGCGCCGAGCGGACCAAGCGCCTCGCCGCGGCGGCCACGGCGCTACCCCCGCAGGCGTGGTTCCTGGCCCAGTTGCGGGCGCTCGGGGCGGCGTAACCGCGCGGGGCGGCGGGCCTCCCGCGCGGACTGGCGCGTCCTCCCGCGCGGAGTGGCGCGTCTCCCGCGCGGGGGCTGCGGGGCCTCATGTGCAGGCGTCGCACCTCCCGCGCGGGCGGCGAGCTTCCCGCGGGGGTCAGCCCAGTTCGTGGGCGAGTGCCGTCAACAGGGCGACCACGCCCGCCGGGCCGTCCACGACGAGGTCGGCCCGGTCGGCGAGTTCGGTGACCTCGTTGCTGCCGCTGCACACCAGGAGGCCGGGGCTGCCTGCGGCGCGACGGCGCGCCACCGCGTCGAAGGCCGCGATGTCGCCCAGGTCGTCGCCCGCGTACAGCACGGTCTCCGCGTCCACGGCACGGGCGAAATCGGTGAGCGCCACGCCCTTGTCCACACCCGGCGGGCGCAGCTCGATGACCAGGCGGCCCGGTTCGACGGCCAGGCCGTGGCGGGCCGCGAGCTCGCCGAGCGGGGCGCGCAGCGCGTCGAAGGCGGCCTGCGGCGCCGCGGCCCTGCGGGTGTGGACGGCGACGGCCCGCCCCTTGTCCTCGATCCAGGCGCCGGCCGCCGCGGTGGTCCCGTCGAGCACGCCGGGCAGTTCGGCGCGGACGGCGGCCACCCCGGGGTGCGGCTCGGGGACCCGGAGTTCGCCGGTCGCCGCGTCCCAGCGTTCGGCGCCGTAGTGGCCGAGTACGACGAGGTGGGCGAGCCCCGGTACGCCGGCGAAGCCGCCGTAGCGCACCGCGACGTCGGCCGGGCGGCCGGTGAGGACCAGCACGGTGCCCACCAGCGGGGCCAGCGCGGCCAGCGCCGGGACGGCCGCCGGGTGCGCGCGGGCCTGCTCCGGGTCGGGCACGATCTCGGCCAGCGTGCCGTCGAAGTCGAGCGCGACGACGGCCCGCCGGGGCCGTGCCAACAGCGCGGCGAGCCCGGCTCGGCCCGCGTCGGTTGAGGGGACGGGAATGCCCATGCGGCCGACCCTATCGGCGCCCCCCACCACGGCCACCAGTGCCGGATCGGCCAACGCGGGGGTGGTGGCGCGGCCGGGCCCGAACAGGCCCGGCGGGCCGCGGACCGGCGTACGTCCGACCAGCCCGGCCAACCAACAGCGGGTCCAGCGGGCCACGGGGCGGCGCACGTCCGACCAGCCCGGCCAACCAACAGCGGGTCCAGCGGGCCACGGGGCGGCGTACGTCCTACGAGGCCAGCCGGTCAGCGGCGGTCGCGGCGGGCCTGGCGCACCCGGCGCAGTCGGTTGACGGTGACCGGGTCGTGGCGCAGGGCGCGCGGATCGTTCAGGAGGGCGTTGAGGAGTTGGTAGTAGCGGGTGGGCGAGATGCCGAGCCGTTCGCGGATGGCCCGCTCCTTCGCGCCGGGCCCCGACCAGCCGCGCCGCTCCACGGCCAGCACGGCGAGGTCCCGCTCGGAGAGCCCGGAGCCCGCTGTGTCGGAACCCGCTGCTGCGGAGTCCTCCGTGTCGGAGTCCCCTGCGGCGGGGCTGTCCGTGCCGGGGCCGTCTGCATCGGGACTGCCGGGGCCGTCTGTGCCGTACGGGCTGTCTGCGCCGTCGGGGCTGTCCGTGCCGTACGAGTCGCCAGTGCCCGTGCCGGCGCCGGGCTCGGTCCCTGAGACAGGCTCGGTCCCAGACACGGGCCCTGCCCCAGGCGGAGTCTCGGTCCCGGCCCCGGGCTCAACCCCGGGCGCCTGCTCGGGCTCGGGCGTTGGCTGGTCGGGAGTGGCGGGGGGAGTCACGCCGTCAACCTAACGTTCCTCGTTCTCCTTGGCGTCGGCCTTGCGCTGGATCTCACCGAGCACCGTGGCCGGGTCGCCGCCGCTGGCGACCATCGTGCCGACCGAGTCCCGCAGCGACTGGTTGACCTTGGTCCAGGAGACCTTGTCGAACGGGTAGAACTGCGCGGTGTCCAGGCCGTCGAGGAACTGCCACAGGCTCTTGTACTCGTCGTCGCGGCGCATGACCGTGGACGCGTCCGTGGTCACCGGCAGCAGCCGGTACTTGCCGGAGAAGCCGACCACGTTGTCCGTCTCGTAGACGAAGTTGAGGAACTGGCCTATCTGCTTGCGGTGGCCGTTCTTCTTGAACGCCATCATCCAGTCAGCCACGCCCATCGTGGTGGGCGAGGGGCCCTTGCGGCCGGGCAGCGGCGCGACGTCGTAGTCGATGCGGTGGCCGACGGCCTGCTGCATCAGCGTCGGGTGGCCGTTGAGCATGCCGACCTCGCCGCGCGTGAAGGCGTTGAACGCCTCCTGCCGGTTGAGCCGGCCCGGCGGGCGGGAGCCGGTCAGGCCCTTGCCGACGAACTCGTCGCGCAGCCACTCCAGCGTCTCGACGTTCTCCGGCGAGTCGAGCATGTAGCTGCCGTACCCGTCGGTGTAGCCGCCACCGCCGCTGAGCAGCCAGATCAGCGTCTCGGCCTGGGCCTCCTCGCGACCGAGCGGCAGCGCGTACGGGTACTTCACGTCGATCGCCTTGAGCTTCTCGGCCGCGGCCTGGAGCTCGTCCCAGTCCTTCGGGGGCTCGGTGATGCCCGCCCGCTCGAAGAGGGCCTTGTTGTAGAAGAGCAGTCGGGTGCTGGCGCCGAACGGCATGGCGTACTGCACCCGGTTGACCTCGCCCGCCTGGGCGATGGAGGAGACGAAGGAGGCCATCGTGCGGATGGAGAGGATCTGGTCGGCGCGGTAGAGCATGCCCTGGGCGACGAAGTCCGCGTACGTGCCGAACTGGACCATGTCCGGCGTGTCGCCGGACTCGATCATCTCGGCGACCTTCTTGTCGATGTCCGTCCAGCTATAGACGTTGACGTCGACCTTGATGTTGCGGTTCTTGGTCTCGAACGCGCGGACCAGGTCGCCCCAGTAGTTGAGCGTGCTGTTGCTACTGCTGTCGCCGTAGTCGGCCGCGACCAGCTTCAGGCGTACGTCGTCCGTACCCGAGCCACTGCCGCAGGCGGTGAGTGTCGGCGCCAACGCCGCCGTCGCGGCACCCGCCGCCGTCAGACCCATGAACCGCCGCCGCTGCACGACCAGTACCCACCCTCGCGCTCTCGCTCTTTCCCGGAATCAGCCGGAGTGTCACTCTCCGGCACGAGTTGCGAGTCTCCCCGCTAACCCCTCCTGAGGTCTACACCACACCCGGTCTCGCTTCGGTATCACCTCTGGTCACACCGGCGTCACCTGCCTCGGGTATGGCGGCAGCCGGAACGCACCGCTCCCCGCGGGCGCACCGAACCCGCTCAGAGTAAGCACGACTTCCCGCACCGTCCCGGCACAACCGTGCGCGAAGCCGACGACTCCCCCACACCAAACAGGTCGATTACCGCCCCATTCCGGCACTTTGCCCGGGCACCGTGTGCGGAGTCACAGATCGTTTGCGCGTCGCCGGCCAGCAGCCCTCCCGTCGGCCGACGGGCACCGCCGGGTCACCCGCCCCACGGCCCGCCGAGCCGCCCGCCGGGCGCCCCACCATCCGTGCCACCGCACGTCACGCCGCGGCCCCGGGAACGCCCACGCCGCCCCGCCGGCCGCACATTTCGGGGCCAAACCACCAACCCGACGCCGTCCGAGCGCTGCCCGCGCACCGTCCACGCGCTGCCCGATGGGGCATCCGCCGGGGCCCTGACCACACCCCGGGGCCGGCACCGGAGCGGCCCGCCGCGGCCCCGGCGATCACACCGCGTCGGGAGACGCGACACTCCGCGAGCGTGAAGTGGCCTAGACCTCTAGTGGGGAATCGCGCGAGACTGTCCCGCGTGAAACACGTCATCGCCCTTGATGTGGGCGGCACCGGAATGAAGGCCGCCCTGGTCGGGGCGGACGGCGAACTGCTGCACACGGCCCGGCGGCGCACCGAGCGCGAGCGCGGTCCCGACGCCGTGATAGCCGGCATCCTCGACTTCGCGGCCGAACTGCGCGCACTGGGCATCGAGCGGTACGGGGTACCCGCCGCGGCGGCCGGGGTCGCCGTGCCGGGCATCGTCGACGAGGCAGCGGGCGTCGCCGTGTACGCGGCCAACCTGGGCTGGCGCGACGTCCCGATGCGGGCGCAGCTTTCGGAGCGGCTCGCCGGCGCGCCGGTCGCGCTCGGCCATGACGTGCGCACCGGTGGTCTGGCCGAGGGCCGCATCGGTGCCGGTGAGGGCACCGACCGCTTCCTGTTCGTACCGCTGGGCACCGGGATCGCCGGCGCCATCGGCATCGCCGGACGGGTGGAGGCCGGCGCGCCCGGCTGCGCCGGCGAGATCGGGCACGTCGTGGTCCGCCCCGGCGGTCCCGAGTGCGGCTGCGGGCAGCGCGGCTGTCTGGAGACGCTCGCCTCGGCCGCCGCGGTCAGCCGGGCGTGGGCCGCCGCCGTCGGCGACCCGCAGGCGGACGCCGCCGACTGTGCGAAGGCCGTCGCCTCCGGCGATCCGCGGGCCGTCGCCGTCTGGCAGGAGGCCGTGGACGCGCTCGCCGACGGCCTCGTCATCGCCCTCACCCTGCTCGACCCGCGCCGGCTGATCATCGGCGGCGGACTCGCCGAGGCCCGGGACACGTTGTTCGTACCGCTGCGTGCGGCGGTGGCCGAGCGGGTCACGTTCCAACAGCTCCCCGACATCGTCCCGGCGGCGCTCGGGGACACCGCCGGTTGCCTGGGCGCCGGTCTGCTCGCCTGGGATCTTCTCGCTACGGAGGTATCCGCCTGATGGCCGAACGAACATCTCTCGCGGGCGCCCGCGTCGCCCTGCCCACCGGAGTCGTCGCGTCCGGTCAGGTCACGGTCGCGGACGGACGCATCGTCAGCGCCGGCCCGGACGACGCCGCTGCGGGCGCGGGGGCCGGGACAGCCGGCACCGACCGCATCGACCTCGCCGGGCACCTGATCGTCCCCGGCTTCGTGGACGTGCACGTGCACGGTGGCGGCGGCGCCTCGTTCTCGGCGGGCAAGACCGAGGAGGCGCTGCGGGTCATCGACACCCACCGCCGGCACGGCAGCACCACCATGCTCGCCTCCACCGTCACCGGCGACCTGGACGAGGTGGCCCAGCAGGCGCACGTGCTGTCCGAACTGGTCCAGCAGGGCGAGTTGGCCGGCGTGCACTTCGAGGGCCCGTTCATCTCGCCGCACCGCTGCGGGGCGCACGAGCCGACCCTGCTGCGCGACCCCGACCCGGCCGACGTGCGCAAGCTCATCGACGCGGCCCGCGGCACGGCGAAGATGATGACGCTGGCGCCCGAACTGCCCGGCGGCCTGGACTCGGTGCGGCTCCTGGTGGACGCCGGCGTGATCGCCGCGGTGGGCCACACGGACTCCACGTACGACGCGACGCGCGAGGCCATCGACGCCGGCGCGAGCGTGGCGACGCACCTGTTCAACGCGATGCCCTCGCTGTTGCACCGCGCGCCGGGCCCGGTGGCGGCGCTGCTTGAGGACGAGCGGATCACCGTCGAGCTGATCAACGACGGCACACACCTGCACCCGGCGACGCTGGAGTTGGCGTTCCGCAGCGCGGGCGCGGACCGGGTCGCGTTCATCACGGACGCGATGGGCGCGGCGGGCATGGAGGACGGCATCTTCCCGCTGGGTCCGATGCAGGTGGAGGTCAAGGACGGGGTGGCGCGCATCAGCGACGGCCCGACCGCGGGCTCCATCGCCGGCTCCACGCTCACCCTGGACCAGGTCTTCCGGCGCGCGGTCAGCGTCGACCGCCTCTCGATCGACCAGACCGTGCGCGCCCTGTCCAGCACCCCGGCCCGGGTGCTTGGCCTGGAGGACCGCATCGGTTCCATCGAGCCGGGCAAGGACGCCGACCTGGTGGTGCTCGACTCCGACTACGCGCTGGTCGGCGTCATGCGTCGAGGTGCGTGGGTGGTACGGCCGACGGCGGGCTGAGCCCGCGGCGCACGCCCCGACCGACCACCCCCCCGGCCCCGAGCCGCCGCCCCCCCCCCCCCCCCCCCCCCCCCCCGCCCGGCCCGGCCCCCCCCCCGCCCCCCCCCCCCCCCCCC
>NZ_JBEHZD010001110.1:0-744 GCF_040240285.1 Streptomyces sp. HSW2009
GACCCCCGCGAGCTACACAAGGCGTCGCGTCGGCAGCGTCAGATTGGTATACGAGACAGGCGGAGCGCCCGTCGGCAGACGGGACGGTCGTTCTCGACACCGGCGGTACGGTCCGTGCCGAGTGCGCCCCGGCCGCGCGGGGGACCGGCCGATGAGCGTGCTGCAACTGCTGTTCGCGCTGCTGCTGGTGCTCGCCAACGGCTTCTTCGTGGGCGCCGAATTCGCCCTGGTCTCCGTCCGCCGCAGCCAGATCGAGCCGCAGGCGGCGGCCGGTTCGAGCCGGGCGCGCACCGTGCTGAGCGGCCTGGAGAACCTGCCGCAGATGATGGCCGCCGCACAGTTCGGCATCACGGTGTGCTCGCTGACGCTGGGCGCCGTGGCCGAGCCGACCGTGGCCCGCCTCCTGGAACCCGCCTTCCACGCCGTCCACCTGCCGCACGCGCTGGTTCACCCGCTGGGGTACGCCATCGCGCTGGCCGTCGTGGTCTGCCTGCACCTGGTCATCGGCGAAATGGTGCCGAAGAACCTGGCGATGGCGGCCCCGGAGCTGACCGCGCTGTGGCTGGCGCCCGGCCTGGTCACCTTCGCCCGGCTGTGCCGCCCGGTGACCGCCTTCTTCGGCACCTGCGCGCACCGCGGGGGGGGGGGGGGGGCCGGGGGGCCGCGCGGCGGGGGGGGGGGGCCCGGGGCCCCCCCCGCGCGCGCCCGCCCCGAGGCGCCCCCCCCCCCCGCCCGGCGGCGCGC
>NZ_JBEHZD010001111.1:0-732 GCF_040240285.1 Streptomyces sp. HSW2009
GGGGGGCCCCGGGCGGGGCCCCCGGCCCCGGGGGGGGCCGCCGGGCCCCGGCGTCCGCGCCCCGGGGGCCCCCCGGCGCCCTGCGGCTCTTCCGAGTGGAGCCGAAGGACGAGGTGGAGGCCGTCTTCACCAGCGAGCAGCTCACCGACCTGATCGCCGACTCCCGGCAGGCGGGGCTGCTCGCCCCCGACGAACAGGAGCGGCTGGCGGACGCGCTCGTGCTGGGCACCCGCCCGGTCACCGACGTACTGCTCGACCCGGCGACGCTGGTGACGGTCGATCCCGCGGTGACCCCCCGGCAGGTCGAGGAGCTGACCGTACGCACCGGCTACTCGCGCTTCCCGGTGCGCGGCCCCGGCGGCGCGTTCATGGGCTACCTGCACGTGAAGGACGTACTCGACCTGGAGGAGCGGGAGCGCGCCGTGCCGCAGCACGTGTGGCGGCCGATCCACACGCTCCGGGCCGAACTGCCGCTCGACGATGCGCTGACCGTGCTGCGCCGGGCCGCGGCCCACTTGGCGGCGGTCAGCGACGCGTCGGGCCGGGTGATCGGGCTCGTCGCCCTGGAGGACGTGCTGGAGATGCTGGTGGGCGAGGTGCACGACCCCGCGCACCGCTCGTCGGCGCCCGCCGCACGCGGCTGACCACCCCGGGGGGGGGGGGCCCCCCCCCCCCCCCCCCCCCCCCCCCCCCCCCCCCCCCCCCCCCCCCCCGGGCGGCCCCCCCCCCCCC
>NZ_JBEHZD010001112.1:0-720 GCF_040240285.1 Streptomyces sp. HSW2009
CCCCCCCCCCCCCCCCCCCCCCCGGGGGGGCCGGGGGGGGGGGGGCGGCCCGGCGGGGGGGCGGCGGCGCTGCTCGCGCAGCCGCTGGGCGGCGAGTTCCGCGTGCCGCTGGTCCATGGTGAAGGCGAACCTGCGGCGCTCCTGCACCCGCAGATAGACGATGTACGCGCTGAGCAGCGCCGCCGGCCCCACCGGCGCCCACAGGAAGGCCACACCACCGACGGCGGCGACGATCGCGCCGGCGGTGAAGGTGAGGAAGAGGACCACCGTGGTGCGGCGGCGGCGCGCGAGGACCTTGGCGCGCCGGCTGCGCTCCAGCAGGCCGCCGGGCACCGGTCCCGCGCCGCCCGCCCTGGCCTGGCCCGGCCCCGTACCGGCGGCTTGCGGCGCCTCGACCGCACCGGCTGCGCCTTCCGCGGGTGCGTGCGGGTCGGCGGTGATCGCATCGGTGACGGTGACCGTCATCGTCGCGGGTTGGGCGAAGGCCCGGACGTCGCCCACGTCGGTCTCGTCCTCGGAACCGGCCACGCCGCGCTCGCGGGCGTGCCCGGCCTGGGCGTCGCCGGTCGCCGCGCGTTCCGCCGCGGGGGCGTCGTCGACGCCGGCGGCGGGGGGGGGCGGCGCGGGCCCCCCCGGTGGGGAAACGGCGGGCCGCGGGCGCCCGCCGGGCGCGCCCCGCGGGGGGGGGGGGGGGCGGGGCGGGGGGGGGGGGGGGGGGGG
>NZ_JBEHZD010001113.1:0-719 GCF_040240285.1 Streptomyces sp. HSW2009
GAGTAGCGTCGGCCGCGTCATTGGTGTATAAGAGCCCGGCCGGGCCGGCCGCGCCGACCACCGCGCCGCCGGCGAGCGTGAGCCCGGCCGCCGCCCACGCCGGGTCGCCGGCGCCGAAACGGGCCCGGCCGATCGCCAACACCCGCTCCCTGACCAGGGCGCACACGTGCTGGACGGCGCCGCCGGTGACGTAGGTCTGGCGGGAGGCCGAGGTGGAGCCGGCCGAGCCGATGCGGGTGTCGGCCGGCTCGACCGTCACCCGCTCCACCCCCAGTTCGGTACGGGCGATCTGGGCCTGCACCGTGACGCCGCCCTGGCCGACCTCGGCCAGCGCCGTGCACACCGCGGCGACCGGCTCGCCCGCGACGACCTGGAGCCGCACCCGGGCCGTCGAGTAGTCGTCAAACCCGGCTGAGAAACCCACGTTCTTGATGCAGGCGGCGTAGCCGACGCCGCGCACCACCGACTCGCCGTGCGAGGCCCCCGACCGGCCGCCGGGCAGCTCCCGCAGGTCCACCCGCCCTTCCGGCAACTCCCACGGCCGCTCTGCCGGCAGCGGTCTGGCGCGCACCCGCTCCAGCAGTTCGGCCACCGGCGCCGGGGAGTCCACCCGCTGCCCCGTCGGCAGCGCGGTCCCCTCCGTCATGGCGGGGGGGGGCCGGCCCCCCCCCCCCCCCGCCGCGCGCGGCCCGCGGCGCCCGCGCCCGCCGGCCCCGCGC
>NZ_JBEHZD010001114.1:0-710 GCF_040240285.1 Streptomyces sp. HSW2009
CAGCGGGGCCGGCGCGTCGGTGGCGCGGCCCGCCGGCTGCCGGTGGCGCGGGGCGGCCAGGGTGCCGTCCCGCAGGCCCTCGACGATCGCGTCGCGCACCGCGGCCGAGCGGCGCGGGTCGCGGCCGGTGAGCACGGCGACGGTGACGCCGTCGCTGCGGCCGGTGGCCGGCGTCCAGGCGGTGGCGGCCTCGGCGTCGTCGCTGCGTACGCACCACACCCGGCGGGACTCGGCCTCGGCGGAGGCTGCGGCGTTGGCCTCGGCGTCGCCGGTGGCGATCAGCGCGTACCAGGCGTCGGCCAGGTCGCCGGCCCGGTAGCGGCGGCGCTCCCAGCGGATCTCCCCCGCGTCGGCCATGGCCTCCACCGACGGGGTGGCCGACGACGAGATGAGGACGACGTCCGCGCCCGCGGCGATGAGCGCCGGCAGTCGGCGCTGCGCCACCTGTCCGCCGCCGACGACGACCACGCGCCGTCCGCTCAGTCTCAGCCCTACGGGGTAGGCGGGGTTCTCGGACATGACGGTACGGCTCCTCGTACGGCTGAAGGCGCCGCTACTGCACCGGAGCGGCTGGTCAGGATGGGCGCGGGCCCTGCGGACACCTTACGGGGGTGGGCACGGGACCGGGTGGGGGGCGCCGGTGGCTCGCTGGGGACCGGCCGGGTGCGGTGGTGGGGCGGCGGGTCGGGTGGGGACGGCCGGCGGTGGGG
>NZ_JBEHZD010001115.1:0-692 GCF_040240285.1 Streptomyces sp. HSW2009
CCCCCTCCATCAACACACGGAGTTGCGGGGGCCGGGTCATTTGTTTAAACGACCCCGCGGGGCCGGGACGGGGGGGGGGGCGCGCCCCCGCCGCGCCGGGGCCGCGCTCGCCGCGACCGCGGGCGGCGTACTCCCGCTCCTGGAACTGACCCGCACTCTGGGCACCGGCGCGGCCTGGGGCGTGCTCGCGCTGCTCGCCTCGGTCGCCTGCCTGGCCTGCGACCGGTTCTTCGGGCTCACCTCCGGCTGGATGCGGGACCTGGCCACGGCGCAGGCGGTGCACCGGCGGCTTGAGGCGCTCCAGTTCGACTGGTCGGTGGAGAACGTGCGCGAGGTGCTCGGCCCCACCGAGGGCACGGCGAGCGAGGCGGCCGAGCGGTGCCTGACGGTGCTGCGCCGGTTCGCCGAGGACGTCACCGAGTTGGTGCGGGCCGAGACGGCCGACTGGATGGTCGAGTTCGGGACGCGGTCGGTGCCGCTGTGCACTCAGTCGCTGGTGTGGAGCGCCCGTACGGAGGCGAGTACACCGCCGAGCCGGCTGCTGATCCCCCCGGGCACCCGCCCGAACATGCCCCGGCAGCGCCCGCCGAACTTCCCCCGCTGACCGGCACCACCGCAGGTCAGGCCCGTACCGCGGGCCGGAGCGGCGCCGGGGGGCGGGCCGCGGGGGCCGGGCCGGCGGCCCGCGGGGC
>NZ_JBEHZD010001116.1:0-681 GCF_040240285.1 Streptomyces sp. HSW2009
GGGCGGTCGCCGCCGTCCTCGTCCGCGGCTTCGGCCGTGTCGGCCTCGTGCTCGGGCTCCGCGACGTCCTCGGCCACCTGCGCGGCGGGCTCGGGCTCAGCCGGTGCTTCGGCGGTCTGCGGGGCGGCGGTCTCGGCGACCGGCTCGCTCTCCGCCACGGCCCGCCGGCGGCGCCGGCGACGGCTGCTGGTGGCCTGCTCGGCGGCGGCGGGCTCGTCGTCCTCGTACGGCTCGCTGCGCCCCTCGGCCGCAGCCGCTGCGGCGGCGGCCGTCTCGGGCGTCTGGAACATCGGCTCGGTGAAGACCGGGGCCTGGAACATCGCGGTCGGCGGGCGCACCGCACGCCGCCGGCCGCGCACCGGCTCCTGGGTGGCGCCGATGGCGGCGCCGGACGCGGCGCCGGCGGTCTCGGCCGGCTGCGGCTCGGTCTGGCGCGGGGCGTTCGCGGTGGGGGCCGCGGTCTCCTGCTGCGCGCGCTGCCGGGCCCGGCGCGGGGCCTGGGCCTGCTCGGCCACCGGCGGCTGCGCCGCCTCTACCTGCTGGGGCGCCTGCTGGGGCGCGTTCTCCTGCGGCTCGACGTCGCTGGTCGCCCGGCGTACGGCACGGCGGCGGGTACGGCGCGGCCCGGCCTCGTCGGCGGGCTCGGTCACGGGGCGGGTCTGCGCCGCGGCCGATTCGACC
>NZ_JBEHZD010001117.1:0-679 GCF_040240285.1 Streptomyces sp. HSW2009
GGCGGGTGTGGGCGGCGAAGGCTGATGTTGCGGCGCATCTGCACGCGGCGACCGAAGGTCTCGACCTCGACCTGTTCGTCACGTTCTCCTCGGCAGCCGCCGCCTTCGGCAGCCCGGGGCAGGCCAACTACTCCGCTGCCAACGCCTTCTGCGACGCACTGGCCGCCCACCGCAGGTCGCTCGGCCTGCCCGCGGTCTCCATCGCCTGGGGCCTGTGGGCCGACGCCAGCGGCATGACCGGGCATCTCACCGAGACCGACCTGGGACGCATGACGCGCTCCGGCATCCGCGCGATGACCAGCGAACACGCCCTACGGTTGCTCGACGCGGCCTGCGCGGGCGACCACCCGCAGCCGGTCGCCGTCGATCTCGACGTGGCCGCTCTGGGCGCGTCCGACGACGTGCCGTCCGTACTCCGCAAGTTGGTCGTCCGCAGCCGCCGCAAGGCTGCCGACGCCGACGCCCAGGGCCCGGTACTGGCCACCCGGTTGGCAGGTCTCGACGACGCTGAACGACTCGAAGCCGTACTCCAGGTGATCCGCGAGGCCGTGGCCGCGGTCCTCGGCTTCGTCTCCGCGGACGACGTGCGCTCCGATGCGACGTTCAAGGAGTTGGGTTTTGATTCGTTGACTGCGGTGGAGTTGCGTAATCGGTTGTCGGTGGTGAGTGGGGTGAGGTT
>NZ_JBEHZD010001118.1:0-667 GCF_040240285.1 Streptomyces sp. HSW2009
CCGGCCGGCCCGGACCACTCCGAGCACGCCACGTCCACGGCTCCGGTGCTGGTCATCGGCTCGCCCTTCCTGTGGTGGATGCGGGTCGCCGAACTCCGCGCGCTGCTGGCCCCGGTGGTGGCCGGCACCGGCCCCGCCGCGCACCCGGACATCGCCGCCGCCCGCCGCTTCGTGCGCGGTCTGGACGCCGCCGTGGCCCTGGCCGCCCGCGCCGACCACCCGCCCCACGACGCGTACGCGGACCCCGAAGCCGATCCGTACCCCACCGTCGATCCGCACGGAGACGCGTACGCCGGGCCGCGCCCCGAGCCGGAGCGTGGCTGCGGCCCGGACGACGGGCGGGCGCCCGGGCCGCAGCAGGCCGCGGCCCCCGACCCGGTCCTGCTCACCGACGCCCACAACCCGCAGGAGTACGCCCCGGAGCCCTACGGCCAGGCCCCGTACGCCCCGGTTCCGTACGCGGCGGATGCGTACGACTCCGCCGCTCCGGGCGCCGACCAGGACTCCGCTGCCGCCGCCCGTACGCCCGAGCGCGCGCCCGCGGGGCGGGTGCCGGCGGGCGTCGCCGTCCCGGCCCACTCGGCCCACTCCGCCGGGGTCCGCGCGCCGTACGAGGCGGGGGCCGGGTCCACCACCCCCCCAGCCCAAGCGCCCGCACACCGCCGGC
>NZ_JBEHZD010001119.1:0-654 GCF_040240285.1 Streptomyces sp. HSW2009
CCATGGCCGCCCCAATCTGTCGTTCGGTCAGGAGATTCGGTCAGAAGAGTCGTCATGTGCTCGTACCGGCCCCCCCCCCGGGCCGGGGGCCCCCCTCGAACGCGCCGCCCGCGCCCCGCGGCTCGCTGATCCGGTGCGTACGCCCCTCGCCGTGCACCAGGACACCGGGCGAGAAGGGCCGCAGTGGCAGGTCGCGCAGGCCCGGGGTGCGGCGCAGCTCAGGGAAGGAGGTGTTGAGCAACTGGCCGGTGCGGTCCAGCCGGAATCCGTCGACCTCGTCGGTCGTCATGCGTCCGCCCACCCGGGGCTCGGCCTCCACGACCGTGACCGCGAGGCCGGCGCTGGTCAGTTGTTGGGCCGCGGCGAGGCCGGCGAGGCCCGCTCCGACGACGACGACGTCCGTGTGGTGTGCACTGCCGAGCACGTGCCCCTCCCCGAGGTCGCTGCACCACGTCGGGGGCCTGATGCCCTCGGCTGGCGGTGAGGATGCGTGAACCGGACTCGACGGTAGAGAGAAATCCGGGCCCCGACAGTCGCGCACCGACCGAGCACGGTCGCACGGCGGTCGCACGTCTAGCCGGTGACGCGGCCGGGGGGGGGGGGGGGGGGGCGGGGGGCGGGGGCCCCGGCCCGGGCGGGGGGGGGGGGCCCCCC
>NZ_JBEHZD010000112.1:0-17301 GCF_040240285.1 Streptomyces sp. HSW2009
GGCGAGCACCGACACGGGCTCAACGGCAACCCGGCCCAACCGGCCGGAGCAACCCCCCCCCCCCCCCCCCCCCCCCCCCCCCCGCCCCCCCCCCCCCCCCCCGCCCGGGCCCGGGCCCGCCAGCACCAGCCCGATCCGGCCCGACCCGGCCGGGCGGCAGGCACCAGCCCCAACACCCCCACCACCAATCGCAGAGCCCCCCACCAAACACCACCCACCACACCCACCACCGGCCCACGAGGAGCACCCATGGACCTGGTCATCCGCGACGTTCGCGTCATCGACGGCACCGGGGATGCCTCCTACCGGGCCGACGTCGCCGTCGACGGGGGCCGCATCGCCGCCCTCCACCGCGCGACGGACGGCGGGCCGCGCCCCAGCGCACGCCGCACCCTGGAGGCGGACGGCCTCGCGCTGGCCCCCGGCTTCATCGACATGCACGCCCACAGCGACCTGGCGCTGCTGCGCGACCCGGGCCACGAAGCCAAGGTCGCCCAGGGCGTCACCCTTGAAGTACTCGGCCAGGACGGCATCTCGTACGCGCCGGTGGACGAGCGCACGCTCACCGAGGTGCGGGCGCAGATCGCCGGCTGGAACGGCGGCGGGCCCGGCACCGACGACGTCGACTTCACCTGGCGCAGCGTCGGCGACTACCTGGACCGGCTCGACGCCGGCTTCGACGGCCAGGGCATCGCCGTCAACGCCGCGTACCTCATCCCGCAGGGCACCGTGCGGATGCTCGCCCTCGGCTGGGAGGACCGCCCGGCCACCGGGGCCGAGCTGGACCGGATGCGCGAACTGGTCGCCACCGGCCTCGCCGAAGGCGCCGTCGGCCTCTCCTCGGGGCTCACCTACACACCGGGCATGTACGCGTCGGACGCCGAGCTGACCGAGCTGTGTCGGGTGGTCGCCGCGCACGGCGGCTACTACTGCCCGCACCACCGCTCGTACGGCGCCGGCGCCCTGGAGGCGTACGCGGAGATGGTGGACCTCACCCGGGAGGCGGGCTGTGCGCTGCACCTGGCGCACGCCACCATGAACTTCGGCGTCAACGAGGGCCGCGCCCCCGAACTCCTCGCCCTGCTCGACGGGGCGCTGGCCGGCGGCGCCGACATCAGCCTGGACACCTATCCGTACACCCCCGGCTGCACCACGCTGGTCGCGCTGCTGCCCAGTTGGGCGAGCGAGGGCGGGCCGGCGGCGATCACCGCCAGGCTGCGGGACGCGGAGCAGACGGCCCGCATCCGGCACGTGATGGAGGTCGAGGGCGCCGACGGCTGTCACGGCGTGCCCGTCGACTGGGACACCATCGAGATCTCCGGCGTCACCCGGCCGGAGCTGACCGACTCCGTCGGCAAGACGGTGGCGGCCATCGCCGCCGAGCGCGGCGAGGAGCCGTTCACCACCGCCCACCGGCTGCTGCTCGACGACCACCTCGGCACCACGATCCTCCAGCACGTCGGCCACGAGGAGAACGTCCGGGCGATCATGCGGCACCCGGTGCACACCGGTGGCAGCGACGGCATCCTCCAGGGCGAGAAGCCGCACCCGCGCGCGTACGGCACCTTCCCGCAGTACCTCGGCCGGTACGCGCGCGACCTCGGGGTGCTCCCGTTGGAGGAGTGCGTGGCGCATCTCACCTCGCGCCCCGCGGCCCGGCTGCGGCTGCCCGATCGGGGCTTGGTACGGACCGGATACCGAGCTGATCTGGTCCTCTTCGATCCGGACACGGTCGCCGCCGGATCGACATTCGAAGCCCCGCGCACCCTTCCGACCGGTATTCCGCATGTGTTGATCGATGGCCGCTTCGTCATCCAAGACGGCCGCCGGACCGACGTCCTCGCGGGCCGTTCGGTGCGCCGCACCCCCGTCGGCTGACGGGGCCCGCGATCCCCCTGGCCGGGCCGCCCGGACGTGGCGAGAAACACCGAGCGGGTCCCGAAATGCGCCCGTATGGTGGCCCGCATGCAGGTGATCCAGTCAACCAAACTCGCCAACGTCTGCTACGAAATCCGTGGCCCGGTCCTTGAGGAGGCCATGCGGCTTGAGGCGGCAGGACACCGCATCCTCAAGCTCAACACCGGCAATCCGGCGCTCTTCGGCTTCGAGTGCCCGCCGGAGATCCTGGAGGACATGCTCCGCTCGCTCGGCAGCTCGCACGGGTACGGCGACGCCAAGGGCCTGCCGGCGGCCCGGCGCGCGATCGTGCAGCACTACGAGACGCAGGGCATCGACCTGGACGTCGAGGACGTCTACCTGGGCAACGGCGTCTCCGAGCTGATCCAGATGGCGATGCAGGCGCTGCTCGACGACGGCGACGAGGTGCTGGTGCCGGCGCCGGACTACCCGCTGTGGACGGCCGCCGTCTCGCTGTCCGGCGGCACCGCCGTGCACTACCGCTGCGACGAGCAGTCGGACTGGATGCCCGACCTCGCCGACATCGAGCGCAAGATCACCGACCGGACCAAGGCGCTGGTGGTGATCAACCCGAACAATCCGACCGGCGCGGTCTACGACGACGAGATGTTGCGCGGCCTGACCGACATCGCCCGCCGGCACGGGCTGCTGGTCTGCTCGGACGAGATCTACGACAAGATCATCTTCGATGGCGTACGGCACACTCCGACCGCCGCCATCGCCCCCGACCTGCTCACCCTGACGTTCAACGGGCTCTCCAAGAACTACCGGGTGGCCGGCTACCGCAGCGGCTGGATGACGGTCTGCGGCCCCAAGGCCCACGCCGCCAGCTACATCGAGGGCCTGACCATCCTGGCCAACATGCGGCTGTGCGCCAACATGCCGGCCCAGCACGCGGTGGCCGCCGCCCTCGGCGGCCGACAGACCGTCAACGACCTGGTCAAGCCGGGCGGCCGACTCCTCGAACAGCGCGACGTGGCGTACGAGATGCTCACCCAGATCCCGGGCGTGACCTGCGTCAAGCCCAAGGGCGCGCTGTATGCGTTCCCGCGGCTCGACCCCAAGGTCTACAAGATCAAGGACGACCGCCAGATGGTGCTCGACCTGCTCAGGGCCGAGAAGATCATGATCGTCCACGGCACCGGCTTCAACTGGCCGGAGCCCGACCACTTCCGCCTGGTGACCCTCCCCTGTGCGAAGGACCTGGCGGACGCGGTGACCCGAATCGGCGACTTCTTGTCGGGGTACGCGCAGCCGTAGGGGGTGGCTCGCCTTGGGGGGCGCTCCGCGCGGGGTGCGGTTGCGCTCCGCGCCGGGGGTGGCGAGGCTCCCTGCGTTCCGCGGGGGGCGGTGCTCCGTAGCCGGGTTGCGCTCCGCGCGAGGGTGGGGCCGAACATGCCGGACCGCGTGCCGGACCGAAGGCCACGCCCCACCGGCGAGCGCGTCCCACCTACCCGCGCCACTCCGCACCGGCGGCGGGGACGGAATCAGGAACAGAGGCCGAGACGGGGCCGGGGCCCGGGTCGGAGTCGGAGGCCGAGTCCGAGGCCGAAAGCCGCGCCGTGATCCGATCGAACAGTTCCGTCAGCGGCTCGCTGACCTCACGGCCGAAGTCGGTGAGCCCGTACGTGACCTGGGGCGGCGTCGTCGGCTCGACCTCTCGCCGGAGCAGGCCGTCGTCGACCAGCGCGCGCAGGTTCTGGGCGAGCATCTTCTCGCTGACGCCCTGGATGCTCTCGCGGAGCTCGTAGAAACGGAGATCGCCGTTCCGTAGGGCGATCAGGACCCAGATGCCCCATCTGCTGGTCACGTGGTCGACCATGTCCCGCGCGGGGCAGTCCGTGTGAAACACGTCATACCGCTCCGCGGTCCCGACCCCTCTGCGCTGCACGCCTCCCGCCATGTCATGAGCTTACCTTTTGGTACGTCCTTACCAAGAGTTAGCCCCCACTCCTAGCGTGCGGATCAACGAGCCCATCCGACGAAGGAGTTACTCATGATCGTGGTGACCGGGGCCACCGGGAACATCGGCCGGCCGCTGACGCAGGCGCTCGCCGAGGCGGGCCAGCAGGTGACGGCGGTGTCGCGGCACGCGGCGCCGGTACCGGAGGGGGTCCGCCACGTCACGGCCGACCTGGCCGACCCGGCCTCCCTCAGGCCCGCACTGTCCGGCGCGAAGGCGCTCTTCCTACTCCTCTCCGGCGACCTGCACGCGGCGGGTGCCAGCGCCCCCGCCGACGTCGTCCGCGAGGCAGTGAGCAGCGGCGTGCGCCGGCTCGTCCTGCTCTCCACGCTGGGCGTGGTGACCCGCCCGTTCGGCCCCACTCGGGTGGCGATGCGCGCCCTGGAGGACACGGTGCGGGAATCCGGTGCCGAATGGGCCGTACTGCGCCCGGGCGGCTTCGCGTCCAACGCCCTGTGGTGGGCCGATTCGGTCCGCACCGAACGGGTCGTCGCCGCACCCTTCGGCGACGTAGGCGTACCGATCATCGACCCGGCGGACATCGCAGCGGCAGCAGCGACCTGCCTCCTGGAGGCCCAACACACCGGCAAGGCATACGAGTTGACGGGCCCCGAGGTCATCACCCCGCGCCAGCAGACGCAGGCCATCGCCGAAGCCCTCGGCCAGCCGGTCCACTTCCACGAACTCACCCGCGAGGAGGCCAAGGCCGGCATGACCCGGGCCATGCCGCCCGAACTAGCCGACGACACGCTGGACATCATCGGCGCCCCCACCCCCGCGGAACTCCGCATCAGCCCCCACGTCCACGAACTCACGGGCCGCGCTCCGCGCCCGTTCGCGGCGTGGGCCGCGCGGAATGTGGGGGCTTTTCGCTGAGTTGGGGGCGCCCCCGGGGGGTGGGGGGGCTGGCGGTCGCCGCGTACGCGCGCCGGCCGCCCCCGGTCACCGTGCCCCGCGGGCGTCGGCGCCCCGCTAGCCCAGCCGCAACCGGTGCAGCATGAGTAGCGCCGCCACGGCACTCGCGGACCTGACCTCGCCCCGGCCCACGAGGTCGGGCACCGACGCGAGCGGCACCCACTCGCGCCGCGAGGACTCGAAGTCGTCGTCCGGGTCACCCACGCGCTCGGCGCCCTGCGCCCAGTAGACGAGGTGCCGGGAGGTGGAGATGCCCGGCTGAGGGTCCACCGTGAGCAGATGCCGCATGGCCCCCGGGCGCCACCCGGTCTCCTCCTCGCACTCCCGGGCGGCGGCCCCGGCCGGTTCCTCACCGGCCCCGATGCCACCGGAGGGCAACTCCCAGCCCCACGCACCGGTGATGAACCGGTGCCGCCACAACAACAGGACCTCATCCGCCGCATTGACGACGGCGGCGACGGCCACCGGCCGCAGCCGGATGACGGTGTGGTCCAGGTGCCGGCCGTCGGGCAGTTCGACATCGGCCATGTTCACCGTGACCCAGGGGTTCTCGTAGACGGTGCGCTCGCCCAGGTTCTTCCACTGCATGCGGGTTAGTCTGCCGCCATGATTCGCGCAGTGGTCTTCGACGTCGGCGAGTGCCTGGTGGATGAGACACGGGAGTACGGCACGTGGGCCGACTGGCTCGGCGTTCCCCGGCACACCTTTCACGCGCTGTTCGGCGCTGTCATCGCCCAGGGCCGCGACTACCGGGAGACGTTCCAGGAGGTACGGCCGGGGTTCGACCTGTACGCCGAGCGGGAGCGGCGTGCTCGGGCCGGGCAGCCCGAGCGCTTCGGCGAGGAGGACCTGTACGCGGACGTCCGACCAGCGCTCGGCGAGCTCCGCCGTGCCGGCCTGTGGCTGGGCATCGCCGGGAACCAGACCGTCCGCGCGGGTGCGATCCTGCGTGAACTCTTCACCCCGGACGTGGACTTGATCGGCACCTCCGACGACTGGGACGCGAGCAAGCCCGACCCCGAGTTCTTCCGGCGCGTCGCCGCAGCCGTACCGTTCGACGCGGCCGAGACGCTGTATGTCGGCGACCGCGTGGACAACGACATCGCCCCGGCCCGGCAGGCAGGCATGCGCACCGCACTGATCCGGCGCGGCCCCTGGGCCACGATCCAATGGGAGACCGAGGACGCGCGCAAGCTCCCCACGTTCCGGGTGGAGAGCCTGCGCGAGCTCGCTGCCCTGATCGAAGGCTTCACCGACTGAGCGCGCTGACGGTCGTGCCTCGGTCGTCCATCGGATGCTGGACGGGTTCAACCGTCACCGGCTTGACGTGGCAGCGGCACACACTCGCCTGCGCGACTATGCACAGGCGGTCAAGGTCCTGACAGGCATTCAGGCCCGCGTCCCTGAGTGGCTGGCGCAGCAGCGGTACGCCCAGGACGTTGGGCAGGATGTCGTGGCTCGCCGGCGGGCGTCGACCGCAGAGATGCGGCAGTTGGCGGACGCCGTCCGATTGCCGTTGTAGGACACACGCAGGTTACTTCGAAGTGGGGGGCGAAACACCCCCTACGTCTGGGTTCCGCCCGGCCCCGCACGTGATCACGCGAAGGGCCGCCTCCGTGTCCGACAGGTCGCCCAGCACGGCCGCCGCGCCCGCCTCGCGTAGCTGGTCCGCCCCCGTCCTCCCCGTCGCGACACCGATGGACCGCACCCCGTTCGCCACTCCGCCGCGTACGTCAGCCGGGGTGTCACCCAGCAAAACGGCCTGGGCAGGGCGCACACCCGCCCGCTTCAAAGCGATGCGGACCAGCTCCGGGCGCTCCTCGGCGTCCTCTCCGAACGCTGCGGCGTCGAGATCCACGTACGCGTCCAGGCCGAAGGCGGCGAGCTTGATCACGGCGGCTTCGCGGACGTTGCCCGTCACCACCGTCTGCCGGATTCCGCGCCGCGCCACAGCCGCCAACAGCGACGGCACCCCAGGAAGCGCGCACCCGCGCTCGCGCAGGTCAGCAGCGTGCCGTACGTGCGCGGCGCCCAAGGCCCGCGCGAACTCCGCGAACAGCTCCACCGAGTCGGGCAGTTCATGCATCCGGGCCGTCTCACGGAAGATCACCGGCTCCGTCAGCCCATCGACGCGCACCTGCTCACGCATCGTCACACCTGTCACCTGATCGAACGCTTCCGCCCACAACTCCCGCCCCACGCCCCGGGTGTCCACGAGGGTGTGGTCGATGTCCCACAGAACCAGCAGCCCATCTGGCATTGCTGTCACCACCTCTCGGTGGGCCCTAATCTGGGCCCAGAATCGCGGCACGGAGGCTGACATGGTCGCACCCGATCTACCTATCGGGGGCAGGATCAGGCACCACCAAAGCTGCCGCGACAGGACGCCTACCAGCAACACAACGGCCCCCGCCGGGTGTTGGCGGAGGCCGTTAGCTGATCCCCCGGCCGGCCGGGAGTACCGTTCTGAGTGTCTACGTCAGAACGGAGTTCAGTATGCCTGAACCTGCCAACCTGGGTGACCGTCTCACCGACATCCGCAAACGAAGGGGCCTGTCGCAGCAGGCCCTGGCCGATGCCTCCGGTGTGTCGCTGAGTACCATCCGCAAGCTGGAACAACACCAGTCACCCACCGCCCGCCTGGCAACGGTGCAGAAGCTAGCGATGGCTCTGCGCGTCACCACCACCGACATCCTCAAGCGTGGCGACGCTCCCACTAACCCTGAGCCGGCCCCGGCCGAATGGCTGCCCGTCCGGCAGGCCGTGGAACTGCCGCCGCCGACGAGCGCCCCGGACGAGTCACCCACCCTGGAGAGCGTGCAGGCTGCGGCCGGCCAGGTACGCGACCTCCGCGCCGCCGCCCACCTGAGCGATGCGGCGATTCTCCTGCCCCACGTAATGCGCGATGCCGAGGCATTGGGCGACCAACCCGGAGCGCGCGACATACGTGCCTACGCACTCCAACTAGCCGGCTCTCTTCTCACACAGACCCACCAGTACGAGACCGCAACCACCGCGCTGGAGCAGGCCCTAGCCGCTGCGCAGGACCAGCACCGCGCAGCGTCCATCGTGGGAACCATGTGCTGGTTGCACATCCGGCAGGGTCACTTACACGAGGCGCGCACGCTGGCAACTCGATGGGCGGATGACGTGGAGCCGCGCATGAGCCGCGCGAGCGCCGATGATCTCGCCGCGTGGGGCCAGTTGCTCCTGTCCGTCGCTGCGGCGGCCGTGCGAGATGCCCGCACAGACGAGGCAAAAGACGCGCTCCGACTCGCTCGGGGAGCCGCAGTGATGACCGGTTGCGAACTACCGCTCGGTGCGCGCATGGACCCGTGGGGGCCACTGACCGTGGCGTACAAGAGGAGCGAACGGCACATGGTGCTGGACCAGCCGGACAAGGTGTTGGACATCGCTGCGGACACAGAAGCACGCACACCGGCGGCGAGTCGGATGCTGGACGGGTTCAACCGTCACCGGCTTGACGTGGCAGCGGCACACACTCGCCTGCGCGACTATGCGCAGGCGGTCAAGGTCCTGACAGGCATTCAGGCCCGGGTCCCTGAGTGGCTGGCGCAGCAGCGGTACGCCCAGGACGTTGTGCAGGACGTCGTGGCTCGCCGTCGGACGTTGACCACAGAGATGCGGCAGTTGGCGGACACCGTCCGATTGCCGTTGTAGGACACACGCAGGTTACTTCGAGGTGGAGCCCGCGCAAAGTGCCATGGTGCGGGCCCCATCACGCCTTTACGGTCAGTCATCAGGCAATCACCCCTGATGACACCGGAGGCTGCGCCATGCCGACCGAAGCCGGACGAAACACCCCCTACGCCTGGGTCCCGCCCGACCGTGGCACGAACCGTTTGCGTGTCGGGGAGTTCGGCTGGCGCGCCCTCACCCCGTACCGGCCCCTCACGCCGTACCGGCCCCTCGCCCCCGCGAGCCACCTCGCTGACGCCATCGCTTCCCCACACCCCGGGTGGGCCCGATGATCGCCCTCGACTGGACCCCACCCCCGTGCCACCACCCCGTGCTCCTGCCAGCCGGCCGTCAGTGGGACGCCATCCGCACCTCGCTCCCCATCGCCACCCGCGCCTTCCCGTACCTGCACGGCGCGGAGAGCTGCGCCACCATCATCGACCGGCGCGCCCACACCGCCGTCTGGCTCATCCCACCAGGCCAAGCGACCGACGCACCCTGGGAACAGTGGCAACGACTATCCCCCCACGTCGCCGCCTTCCCCCTCGCGCCCGAACCCACCTACATCGCCTACATCGGCGTACCACCAGCCGCCCGACGCGGCGGCCCCGGCATCCACTGGCGACGACCGAACGGCTGGGCCGGCCGATACGTCGTAGCCGACACCGAACTCCTGGCCCGCGCCCTCGCAGCAGCCGTCACCAGCGTCCACGGACCCGACGCCCTGGCCCGCCAATGCCGAGTCTGCCGACAGACCGTGCCCCACACCCACGCCGTCACCGCCATCGGCCGACTCAACCCCACCGACCACCGCCCACGACGCCTCATCGCCCACCGCGACTGCGCCCGCGGCATGACCATCGAGGGCCAACCATGACCCGCAGCCTCCACCGCTACGTCACCATGCACCTCGCCCCCGACCCGGACGCCGACCCCTACACCGTCCGCGCCACCTGCGGCACCTGCGTCGACCGCTCACCCGCGCCCGACCCCGAGGGGACCATCAGCGAGCAGTACGAACAGGCAATGCAGTGGTGCAACGACCACGCCGCCACCGACCACCCCGACGGACGCCACTTACGCTTCGTCTCCACCGCCACCGTCCACTGGCGCGTCACCCCCTCCGAAGACATCGGCCCAGAAGCACCCTGAACAGGGACGATGACCTCGCCCACCGCGTCGGCGCCCGGCACCTACTAAGACTCGCGGAGCCACCCCCACGCACCACGCCGGAAGGGTCCGGCGGCACTAGGGTGGCACCGCAATCCGTGAGCAGAGACGAGGGAGAGGGCCCGGTGCGACGCCGTCAACTCCTGGCCGGTCTGGCCGGAACCAGCGCCGGCGTGGCGCTTGGGGGGCCGGCCGCCGCGCACGCTCCGGCGCGGCCGAGCCTGTCCGGGCTGGAGGACCTGCTGCTGCATCGGCAGCCCCCGGCCGCGATCGAGGCCGACGCCACGCTGGACTCGGTCAGCGCGGCGGTGCGCGCCTCCCGGCTCGACTTCAGCGGCTGCCGCTACGACCGTCTCGCCCGCGCCCTCCCCCAGCGGATCGCGCTCGCCGAGGCGCTGCGTACGAACGGCCGGCCGGAGCAGGCGGCGCCCGCGGTCGCCGAGCTCTACAACACCGCGACCCGGCTGTGCATCAAGCTCGGCGAGGACGGCATGGCCGCCGTCACCGCGGACCGGGCCCTCACCGCGGCGCTCGACGGCGGGGACGTCCTCGCCATCGCGGAGGCCCACCGGATGGTCTCCTCCGCCTGGCGGCGGCAGGGCCACTACGCCCGCGCCACCGACGTCGCCGTGGCCGCCGCCGAACACCTGGTCGGCGACCGCACCGCCGACGTCACCGAACGGCTCTCCGTACAGGGCAACCTCTACGCGACGGCCGCCTACACCGCCGCGAAACAGGGTGACCGGCACACCGCCCACGCCCTCATCGCCGAGGCCCGGGCGACCGCCGGCCGGCTCGGGCACGACGCGCTCCTGCGCGGTACGGCCTTCGGCCCCAACCAGGTTCTCCTGCACCAGGTTTCGGTCAGTTACCTGCTCGGTGATGCGGGCCAGGCCATCGAGCAGGCCCGGCGCATCGATACCGGGGCCCTGCCCACCGCCGAACGCCGCGCCCGCTACTGGGTCGACGTCGCCCGCGCCTTCGACCAGTGGGGCAAGCCCGACCGCTGCTACCGGGCCCTGCTGGCCGCGGAACGAGCGGCGCCGCAGGAAGTGCGCCGGGACTCCGTCCTCACCATCGCGACCGGCCTCCTGCGGCACGACCGCGCCCTACCCGACGTCCGCGCCTTCGCCCACCGCGTCGGCGCCCCCACCTGACCAGCCCCGTCGCCACCCCGCCACCACCCCCGTACCCCGTCACAAGCCGATCGGCCGCGCCCCCGTCGCCCCCGCCGACAACTCCCACAGCCGGGCCGCCGATTCGGGGGACACCGCGTATGCGCGGACGCCGCCGGCGTCCATCGGCTCGTCCGGGGTGGAGACGCGGGCCACCTCGCAGTCCTCCAGGTAGAGGCCGCCGCGGCCGGTGAGGAGGGGGGAGGTCGCCGCCCACAGGCCGGTGGCGGCGCCTTGCGAGGGGGTCTTGAAGTCGGGGCCGATCACCTTGCCCCGGGCGTCGATCCAGCCGCGGTCGATCTGTTCCTGTTGGCTCAGCTCCCGCTGGAGACCCGTGATGATCTTGCCGGGGTGGAGGGCGAACGCCCGGACTCCGTCGCCCCGGCCGAGCGCGTCCAGGTGCACGGCGAACAGCGCGTTCGCCGTCTTCGCCTGGCCGTACGCGAGCCACTTGTCGTAACCGGTGCGGAAGTGCGGGTCGTGCCAGCGGATGTCGGTCAGGGTGTGGCCGGCGGAGCTGTTGACCACCACGCGCGCGCCGCCGGCCGCGGCCAGCAGCGGGTAGACCTCGCTGACCAGCGCGAAGTGGCCGAGGTGGTTGGCCGCGAACTGGCTCTCCCAGCCGGGGCCGACGCGCCGCTCCGGCGTGGCCATCACACCCGCCACCGCCAGCAGCAGGTCGAGCCGGTCGAGCCGGTCGGCCAGGTGCGCGGCGGCGGCGCGCACGCTCGCGAGGTCGGTCAGGTCCAGCGGGACGACCTCACAGCGCGGTACGTCGCGCAGCGCGGCGCGGGCGGTCTCGGGGCGGCGGGCCGGCACGATGACGCGCGCCCCGGCGGCGGCGAGCGCGCGCGTGGTCTCCAGGCCGAGCCCGGAGTAGCCCCCGGTCACCAGGGCGGTCCTGCCGGACAGGTCGAACCCGGCCAGCACCTCGCTCGCCGTGCTGGCCGCGGAGTGGGGCGATCCGATGGGCTGCTGCTCAGAAGTGCTCATGGCGCCGAAGTTACGATCTAGAGCGAGGTCTAGATCAAGTCGTAGGCTGCCCCGCATGACCAGCGGGAGCAGTGCCGGAGGCGGTGGCGGTAACAGCGGCGGGAGCAGCGGCTCCACCGCGTCCGAGCAGCCGCTCGGCATCGGGGAGGTCGCCGCGCGGACCGGGCTCAGCGTGCACGCGTTGCGGTTCTACGAGCGGGAAGGGCTGCTGGTCGGGCCGGTGCGCCGGAGTTCGGGCGGGCGGCGCCAGTACGCCGCCGTCGACGTGGAGTGGCTGCTGATCTGCGTCAAGCTGCGCGAATCGGGCATGCCGCTCGCCGACCTCAAGCGCTTCGCCGCGCTGGTGCGGCAGGGCCCGGGCAACGAGGCGGAGCGGCTGCGGCTGCTCGACGCCCACCGGCTGCGCGTCGACGCGCAGATCAGGGCGCTTGAGGAGTGCCGTTCGGTGATCACCTGGAAGGTCGGCGTGTACGCGGAACACCTCGCCCGCGGCGCGGCCGGCGGCCTCTGGGACCCCACCGCGACCTGACCCCACCATCACCTGGTCCCACCGCGACGCCACCACCTGGTCCCACCACCACCTGGCACCACCGTGACCTGGCCTCACCGCGACCTGACGCCGGGCCTGCCGGACACCGGCCCACCTATCGCCGACCTGCCGGACACCGGCCCACCTATCGCCGACACCGCGCCGGCCCACCTCACACCACCCCGCCTACCGCCGGCACCGCGCACCGGTCCGCCCGGCGGTGACCGGCCGCCCGCGCCGGGGCCGTACGCGCCGCCGCCCAGCCGCCCCACCGACGTGCGGGCACCTCGCGACCAGCGATCACGCGGCCATCGCCGCGCCGAGGTGCGGCGCGAAGTGCTCGGCGACCTCCGCGGCCACGGCCGCCGCGTCGCGCGTCCCGTCGACCTCGATGACGCGGATGCCCAGGCGGCGGGCGTTCCGTACTGCGTCATCGGCGATCAGCCGGTCCCGGGCGAGGCGGTTGGCCTGGGCGCGGGCCGGGTCGCTGACGGGGGCGTTGAGGGTTCCCGCCCGCGGGAGGGTGCGGACCTGGTGCTGGCGGAACTCCTCGGTGGGGACGAGGACGACCATCCGCCGGAGGGAGTCGAGCAGCGGCGCGACCAACTCGGGGCGCAGCCCCCACCCCTCGGCGATCGCCGGCCGGCCGGTGAACAGGGCGCGCAGGTCGTCCAGCGCCCACTCGAAGCGGACCGGGAAACCAGCCAGCGTCTCGGCGGCCATCTCCGCCGGGGCCCGGTCCGACCAGACCTGGTCGGGGGTGGGGTCCGCCACGGGCTCGCCCAGGGCGACCCGACGCGCGATCCGGCGGTCCTGATGGCCGCGGGCGTCGTGGTAGTCGTAGTGGTAAGCCGTCAATCCGTACTTTTGGGCGACGAGTTCGGAAACGGTGGTCTTGCCGGACCACTGCGCACCGCCGATCCACAGCGCGCGCCGCAGGCTGCCGTGTGGGTCCCAGAGGTCTGGCATGCGTGTCCTCCCGTTGGCGAGCGGTACGGGGCTCCGCCCGGCACGAGTCTCCTGGTGCGGCAGCGAAAATTGCAGTCTTGTCTTCGCGGGGTGGTTCACAGAGAGTGGAAGGGAGGGCCGCTCCGGCCCGCCCCCCCCCCCCCCCCGCCCCGGCCCCGGCCCCCCCCAACCCCCCCCCCCCGGGCCCCCCCCCCCCCCCCCCCCCCCCCCGCCCCACGCCGGCCAGGCCCCGTACCACCCCATCCCGCCGGCCCGGCCCCGTACCCCCGTCCCACCGGTCCCATCCCCGCCCCATCCCGCCGGAACGGCACCTAGCACGGCCGCCAACCCCCCTCCCCGATCAACCCGGCACGCACACGGAACAGTTGACGTACTGCGATACCTCATTCACCCCCCATTCACCGGACGCAGCCCGGAATGTGGGTTTCCGGAGCGATGCTGCACCCCTGGATTACGCACCGCTCGTGCGGCGGTGCCTCGGGGGGAGTGAGGCGCGTGAAACGCATCCTCGGCATCGTGTTGGCAGCCGTTCTGATCGGCGGCGTCATCACGGCGGTCGTCCTGGGTCGGGACGACGGCTCCGGGGGGACCAGTACGACGAAGGTACGGGGTGTCATCGGGTCCGAGAAGGCCGAGTTCTTCCAGGACGAGCGGGTCCGCGAGGCCCTCGCCGACCAGGGCTTCGAGGTCGAGACGGAGTCCTCGGGGTCCTGGGACATGAAGGGGCTCGACCTGGGCGGCGAGGACTTCGCCTTCCCCGGCAGCTTCGCCCCCGCCGAATCGCTGCGCAGCGGCCACAAGACGGCCGGGCCCACCACGCGGCCCTTCTACTCGCCGCGGGGGGTGCGCGCCCGGCGGCCGGCCGCCGAGACGCTGGCCCGCAACCGGTACGTCAAGCTGAGCGGCCAGCCCGGCCGCGAGGGCTCCGGCACCCTGCGGATGTCGGTGTTCCTGGACGCCGTGAAGAAGGACACCGCCTGGCAGGACCTGTCGGGCGCCGGCGAGTTCGCCGAGCTCAAGGGCGCGCTCAGCATCTCCAGCACCGACCCGCTGGCCTCCAACTCCGGTGCGCTCTACCTCGCCACCGCCGCGTACGTCGGCAACGGCAACCGGCCGGTGACCGACCGGCAGGGCGTCGAGGCCGTCACGCCGCTCACCCGCAAGCTCGTCGCCGTGCAGGGCTACCAGAAGGTCAACAGCGACGACCTGTTCCGGGACTTCACCACCGGCGTCGGCACCCCGCTGGTGCTCGCCTACGAGTCGCAGATCGCCGCCCCCCTGCTGCGCGGCGAGTCCGCCGACGACATCGTGGTGCTCTACCCGGACACCACCGTCTTCAGCGACCACTCGCTGGTGCCGTTCACCGACAACGGCCGCAAGCTCGGCGAACTCCTCAGGAGCGACCCCACGCTGCGCAAGTTGGCCGTGCAGCACGGGTTCCGGCCGACCGACGGCACCTCCGAGTTCGACTCGGCCACCGCCAAGTACAGCGCCCACCTGCGCCAGAAGCTGACCGGAACGGTCCAGCAGGCCCAGCCGCCGCGGGCCGACGTGATGCGGGACATCGCCCAGCGCTCCCGCGCCCAGAAGTGAGGGACGCCCCACCATGCAGCCACTGTCACCGCCCGACCCGCGGGTCGAGTCCCCGCTGGTGCTCACCCCGCCCGAGCCGGTAGCGGCCGTGCCCAAGGAGTCGGCCGTCGGCCTGGTGCCGCTCGGCGACGAGGTCGCCGCCGAGATGACGGCCAGGGCCACCGAGTACGTCGAATCGATAGCCGAACTCGACGCCCGATCGCCGGAGTTCGCCAGCCGCATCGGCGAGATCACCGAACTGGGCGCGGGCGAGATCCGCAGCGCCGCCCAGCAGTCCAACCGGATGCTGGACCGCACCGTACGCGCCCTGGCCGACGGCAAGGGCGGGCCCGGCGGTCAGGCCGGCGACGCCCAGGGCCGGGTCTCCAGCAGCCTGGTCGAACTGCGCCGCACCGTGGAGGACCTGGACCCGCGCGACACCCCGGGGCGCGGCGCCCGCCGGCTGCTCGCCAAGCTGCCCGGCGGCAACAAGCTCCGCGACCACGTCGCGAAGTACGCGTCCGCCCAGGGCACCCTCAACAAGATCGTCGGCAGTCTCCGGTCCGGCCAGGACGAACTGCGCCGCGACAACGCCTCGCTGCACACCGAGCGGGTCAGGCTCTGGGAGACGATGGGCAAGCTCCAGGAGTACGCGGTCCTCACCGAGGCCCTGGACACGGCCGTCGACCAGCGGGTCGCCGCGCTGGAGGCCGTCGACCCGGCCGCGGCCGACGCGCTCCGCGCCGACGTGCTCTTCCCCATCCGGCAGAAGCACCAGGACCTGCTCACCCAACTCGCCGTGTGCGCCCAGGGCTATCTGGCCATGGACGTCGTACGGCGCAACAACGACGAGCTGATCAAGGGCGTCGAGCGGGCCGCGACCACCACCGTCTCTGCGCTGCGGATCGCCGTCATGCTCGCCGCCGCGCTGGAGAACCAGCGCAAGGTCGTCGAGCAGGTCAACGCGTTGCGCGGGACGACCGAGGAGCTGATCCGCGGCAACGCGGAGATGCTGGCCACCCAGAGCGGCGAGATCCAGCGCATCGCGGCCGACCCGGCGGTGGGCGCGGAGACGCTGCGCACCGCCTTCCAGCAGATCTACCGGACGCTGGACACCATCGACACGTACAAGGCCCGTGCGACGGAGTCGATGGCCGCCACCGTCGAGTCACTGACCAACGAACTCCACCAGGCCAGTGCGTACATCGAGCGCGCACGCAGCAAGCCCGACGCGGGCGGAGAGCAGCGATGAGACCGATCCGACGCCCGGCCGCCCGCCGCACCCCGGCGACCGACGCCACCGCCCGCACTCCAGTGACCGACGCGACGGCCCGCACGCTGGCCACCGAGAACGGCCAGGTCGGCCCGCGCAGCCGCCGGCGGCGCCCGGTGCGGCTGCTGTCCACCGTCACCGCGGCCGTTCTCGCCCTCGCCCTGGCCGCCGGCTGCTCCGGCTCCGACGGGGGCGGCGGGGACGACGACAAGGACCAGCGGGGCCAGGGCCGCTCCCCCGGCACCCTGCGGGTGCTGGCCAGCAGCGAACTGGCCGACGTGTGGCCCGTACTGGAGGAGGCCGAGCGGGCCACCGGCGTCAAGGTCGAGCCGACCTGGACCGGCACCCTGGACGGCGCGCAGCAGGTGGCGTCGGGCAAGGCCGACGGCAAGTACGACGCGGTGTGGCTGGCCTCCAACGACTACCTGCGGCTGCTCACCGGCGAGAGCAAGAAGCTGCGCACCCAGACCCCGATCGTCTCCTCGCCGGTGGCGCTCGGCGTGCGGTCGGCCGCCGTGCAGCGGCTGGGCTGGAACCCGGAGAAGGTCACCTGGGCGCAGGTCCACCAGGCCGTCACCGACGGCAAGCTCAACTACGGCATGACCGACCCGGTCCGCTCCAACTCCGGCTACTCCGCACTGATCGCCCTGACCTCCGCGCTCTCCGGCGCGCAGTCCGCGCTCACCGAGGACGACGTCAAGAAGGCGTCGCCCAAGCTGCGCGAGTTCTTCGCCGGGCAGCGGCTGACCTCCGGCTCCTCCGGCTGGCTCGCGCAGGCCTTCGCCCGCCGCGCCTCCCAGGAACCGCAGGTCGACGCGCTGATCAACTACGAGTCCGTACTGCTCTCGCTCAAGCGCGGCAAGCTCACGAACGGCACGGGCACGCCGGGCGCCGACGGCGCGCAGCAGGGCGACGCGGTGGCCGGCATCAGCGATCTGACCATCATCCGGCCCACCGACGGCGTCATCACCGCCAACTACCCGCTGAGCCTGCTGTCGTCGGCCGCCCCCTCGGCCCGCGCCGCCGACACCCCGCGCTCCCCCCCCCAGCGCGCGCCCCCCGCCCCGCCCGCGCGGCCCGCCCCGCCCCGGCCGCGCCCCGGGGGCGCCGCCCGCCACCCCCCCCC
>NZ_JBEHZD010001120.1:0-651 GCF_040240285.1 Streptomyces sp. HSW2009
TAACGGGTGTTGGGTTGGGTAGGGGAGCGTCGTGTGCCGGGTGAAGCAGCCGCGTAAGCGAGTTGTGGATGGTTCACGAGTGAGAATGCAGGCATGAGTAGCGATACAAACGTGAGAAACGTTTGCGCCGATTGACTAAGGGTTCCTGGGTCAAGCTGATCTGCCCAGGGTAAGTCGGGACCTAAGGCGAGGCCGACAGGCGTAGTCGATGGACAACCGGTTGATATTCCGGTACCCGCTTTGAAACGCCCAGTATCGAGCCCATTAATGCTAAGCCCGTGAAGCCGTTCCGGACCCTTCGGGGAATGGAAAGTGGTGGAGCCGGTGACCCGAGGTGGTAGTAGGTAAGCGATGGGGTGACGCAGGAAGGTAGTCCAGCCCGGGCGGTGGTTGTCCCGGGGTAAGGGTGTAGCCCGTCATCTAGGCAAATCCGGATGACATGAGGGTGAGACCTGATGCCGAGCCGATTGTGGTGAAGTGGATGATCCTATGCTGTCGAGAAAAGCCTCTAGCGAGTTTCATGGCGGCCCGTACCCTAAACCGACTCAGGTGGTCAGGTAGAGAATACCGAGGCGTTCGGGTGAACTATGGTTAAGGAACTCGGCAAAATGCCCCCGTAACTTCGGGAGAAGGGGGGCCATTTCCGGTGAT
>NZ_JBEHZD010001121.1:0-651 GCF_040240285.1 Streptomyces sp. HSW2009
GGGGGCCGCGGCTTGCTCACCCCCCCCCGCCCCCGGGGGGGGCCCCCCCCCCCCCCGGGGGCCCCCGCCCCGCGGTGCGTTCCGGCTCTGACGCGGCGTCCGAGCCGGGAGCCGACGCGCCCCGGAGTGCACGGACGGGCGCGCACCTGGCACGCGAGCGCCGAGAACTGGGCGCACGGCCCCGTCGGTCAGGGCGGGTACGCCGCCCACTCTGCGGGGTGAAGCGTCGCGGGCGCGGCTGGTGCTGGCGGTGGAGGTGGCAGCGGTAGAGGCGGGGCGGTGGTGGTGGCGGTGGCGCCTGTGCTCGTGCCGGTGGTGGGTTTCGCACGCTGGGTGGGGGCAGGGCTGCCCGCCGCGGGGGGAAACGCCGTGTGCCTGCCCCGTACTGGCGGTGGGTTACGGGCACGGGGCAGCGGGCGCGTTGGGCGGGGCGGAGGCCACGGGGCGGCGGGGCCGGGATGTTGACGCTGGGGCACAAGGCACAGGGCACAGGGCACAGGGCACGGGGCACGGGGCACGGGGCACGGGGCACGGGGCACGGGGCACGGGGCACGGGGCGGGCGGCGCGCGGCCGCCCCCCCCCGGGGCGGGGGGCCGGGGGCGCAGCGGGGGCGTTGTGTGGCCGGGGGCCCCGGGCACCGAGCCCGGCGG
>NZ_JBEHZD010001122.1:0-622 GCF_040240285.1 Streptomyces sp. HSW2009
GGGCGCCGGGGCGGGGCGGGCGCGTTTGTTATCCCGCGCGCGCCCGGGGGGGGGGGCGCGCCCGCCCCGGGCCGGCGCCCCCGGGCCACGCCCCGGCCGGGCGACGCGCGCCACCCCGACGCCGGCCGCCACACCGCTGCCGGGCGACACTCCGCTGCCGGGCGCTGGCCCCCACCGGTACGCGCCGGGCTCGGGCCCCCACCCGTACGCGCTGAACACTGGCACCAACCCGTACGCGTCGAGCGCGGGCCCTATCCCCCACACATCGGGCTCGGGCCCCGACCCGTACGCACCGGGCGCAGGCCCCACCCCGTTCCCGCCGGGCGCGAGCCCCCTCCCACCGGCCGCCGGTGGGCGCGGTCTGATCGGGCTCGACGAGCGGGTGCGGCTCGCGGGTGGCAGCTTCGCCTGTGGGCCGCGCGCGGAGGGCTTCGCGGTCGTGGCGCGCATCCCGCACGCGGGCCAGGCCCGCCCCGAGCGCGCCGCCCCGGCGCCGGCCGACGGGCCCGGCTGGCCGTGCGGCGGGGCCGGCGGGGGGGCCCCCCGCGGGGGGGCGGGGGGGGGGCCCCCGGGCCGGGCGGGGGGGGGGCGGGGGGGGGGGGGGGGGGGGCTGGTGGGGGGG
>NZ_JBEHZD010001123.1:0-612 GCF_040240285.1 Streptomyces sp. HSW2009
CCTCTACCCCGGCACCGGACAACACACCTTCGCTGGCCGTGTCACCATCGGCACCGGCTGGTAAACACCCCCTCCCCCCACCCCCACCCCGGGGTGTTTCCTGCCACCACGTACCAACCGTGACAGGAAACACCCAACCAAGATCAACGGGTAGCAGGAAGCCAACCGTCCTGGGCTCCACACGCGCACCCGCGAGCGCCGGCCCCCGATGCCCGACTCGGCGGGCAACAGGCAACGGACAGCAGACATGCCAACGGCGCCGTAGCGCCCGGTGGGGCGCCCGACGCGAAGGAGCGGTACGGGACGTGCGGGTCACGCGGCGTGCGGGTCACGCAGAACACGCAGCACTAACGGGGGACGTACGGCGCGTGCGCAGCCCCAGCCGGGGCGGGAGCGTGTGGAGGCGGGAGCCTGGGGCCCGGCAGCGTGGGGCGCCGGGCACGGGACCACCTCCGGGGCACGAGGGCCGGGCGGGCGATGAGCGGGGAGGCTCGCCCGTCCCACGGTGCCGGAAGCGGGGGGGGGGGGGGGGGGGGGGGGGGCGGGCGCCGGGCCCGCCCGCGCCCGGCCCCCCCCCCCCCCCCCCCCCCCCCCCCCCCCCCCCCCCCCCCC
>NZ_JBEHZD010001124.1:0-609 GCF_040240285.1 Streptomyces sp. HSW2009
GGCCCCCCCCCCCCCGCGGGCGCGGGCGGCCGGCGACGCGGTCTGCTGCGCGGCGGCGGCAGCGAGCTCGGTGGCGTACGCGGCAGCCGCCGCGTCCGCGTCCCCGACGTAGCTGCCGTTCGACGCCGGCATCGGGTGCACCCGAGCCGGGTCCAGCGGCACCGCGTCCAGCAGCGCCTGCCTGGCCTGCGTGACGTTGCGCTCCGGGTCGCCCTCGGGCAGGAACCGCTCGTCGCCCCACCACAGGTCGAGCCGGGCCCAGTCGACCGCGTCCCGCGCCGGGGACTCGGCGAGCGCGGCCAGCAGACCGTTGCCGTTACGGCCGCCGGTGAGCACCACCGACGCCGTGCCCCGGGCCGCCTGCGCGTCGACGATCTTGGTGATCAGTCGGGCGGCGGCGGCCCGCGCCATCAGCTCCTTGTCGCGGTGGACCACGACCTGCGGCGCCGTCACGAGGACGCCGGCTTCTTGGGCGACTGAGCCGCCTTCTTCTTGCCGGCCCCGGCCTTCGTACCCGAGGGCCCCCCCCGTCGCATTAAAACCAAACCCACCCCCCCCCACGCACGACCAAAGGCGGAGGGCCGGGAGGGGGGGGAAAAAAAAAGGGGG
>NZ_JBEHZD010001125.1:0-596 GCF_040240285.1 Streptomyces sp. HSW2009
CCCGTACGCCACGAACCCGTACGCCACGAACCCGTACGCCACGAACCCGTACGCCACGAACCCGTACGCCACGAACCTGGCTTGCGCCGGTTCGACCCCGGCGGGGTGGGGCCGTGAGCGCAGGTGCGGGGCGTGAGTGGGGCATGGGGTCAGGCGGGGGTGATCAGGCGTAGGCGGTGGGCCATGGCTGCGGCCTCGCCGCGGCCGGAGACCTCCAGTTTGGCGAGGATGTTGGAGACGTGGACGCTCGCCGTCTTCGGCGAGATGAAGAGTTCCTCGGCTATCTGCCGGTTGCTGCGGCCGACAGCGACCAACCGGAGCACGTCGCGTTCGCGCGGGGTCAGCCGGAACGCGTCGGCCGGGTCCGGCACGGGCGGTGCGGCCTCGGCCAGCTCCGCGGCCCCGCCGGCGGGCGGGCGGCCCGCCGCGGTGTCCTGGGCCCGGTCGTCGCCGGCACCGGGCCGGTGGGCGGCGGGCCCGGGGGCGGGCTGTCTCTTTTTAACATCAACCAGCCCACGAGACGGACTCCGATAGGGGATGGCGGGGTTGGGGTTTAAAAAAATAAGGGGGGGGGGGGGGGGGGGGGGGGGGGGGGG
>NZ_JBEHZD010001126.1:0-590 GCF_040240285.1 Streptomyces sp. HSW2009
GCCGGAGCTCCCCCGCCGAAACCACCAGCGCCGCCCCCACCGAAACCACCACCGCCGGCTCCCCCACCGAAGCCACCGCCGCCGCCTCCACCGAAACCGCCGCCGGCCGCCCCGAAGCCGCCGGGACCGCCCGCACCGCCGCCGCCCGGGGCCGGCCCCGCGCCGCCCGAGGGGTCGACGACGGCCTCGATCCGCCACTGCACGCCGAACTGGCCGCTCAGCGCCTCACGCAGGACGTCCTCACTGCCGCCGCTGACGAAGCTGTCGCGGGCCCCCGCATTGGAGAAGCCCACCTGGAGCGTGGTCCCGTCAAAGCCCGTGACCTGGGCGTTCTGGCTGAGCAGAATCCAGGTGAAGCGGCGCCGGTTCTTCACCGCATCCAAGATCGCCGGCCACATCTGCCGCACCTGCGCGGCACCCTGTGCCGCGTTTCCCTGTGCCGCACCGCCCTGCGCGCCCGCGCCGGCAGGCGCCGTAACCCCACCCGGCGCACCGCTCCCGGCCGCGCCACCAGCGCCGGCACCACCGCCCGCGCCGGCACCGCCGGGGCTCCCGCCCGGCGCACCGCCCTGACCTGCCCGCGCCCCGGC
>NZ_JBEHZD010001127.1:0-584 GCF_040240285.1 Streptomyces sp. HSW2009
TTCAAGGAGTTGGGTTTTGATTCGTTGACTGCGGTGGAGTTGCGTAATCGGTTGTCGGTGGTGAGTGGGGTGAGGTTGCCGGCGACGTTGGTGTTTGATTATCCGACGCCGCGGGTGTTGGCGGGGTTTGTGGTGTCGCGGTTGGGTGGGGTGTCGGTGGGTGTGTCGCGGGTTTTGGATGTGGTGGGGTCGGATGAGCCGGTGGCGATTGTGGGGATGGCTTGTCGTTTTCCGGGTGGTGCGGTGTCGCCTGAGGGGTTGTGGGATGTGGTGGTGGGTGGTCGTGAGGTGTTGGGGGGGTTTCCGGTGTCGCGGGGTTGGGATGTGGAGGGGTTGTTTCATCCGGATCCGGATCATCCGGGGACGAGTTATGCGCGTGAGGGTGCGTTTTTGTATGACGCGGATCGGTTTGATGCGGGGTTCTTTGGGGTGAATCCGCGGGAGGCGTTGGCGACTGATCCGCAGCAGCGGTTGTTGTTGGAGGCGTCGTGGGAGGTGTTGGAGCGGGCGGGTATTGATCCGGTGTCGTTGAAGGGTTCGGCGACCGGTGTGTATGCGGGCGTGATGTACCACGACTACGCCGC
>NZ_JBEHZD010001128.1:0-580 GCF_040240285.1 Streptomyces sp. HSW2009
TGATGGTGTCGCTGGCGGCGCTCTGGCGTTCGCTGGGTGTGGAGCCCGCCGCCGTGGTGGGCCACTCCCAGGGCGAGGTCATCGCGGCCTGTGTGGCGGGGGCGCTGACGCTGGAGGACGCCGCGACCGTGGTGGTCTCGCGCAGCACCCTGCTCAAGAACCTTGCGGGACAGGGTGGGTTGCTGTCTGTCGCGCTGCCGGCGGACGAGGTGGAGAAGCGGCTGGAACGCTGGTCGGGCCGGGCGAGTGTGGCGGCCGTGAACGGCCCGTCGGCCGTCATCGTCTCGGGGGACAACACCACCCTGGACGAGCTGCTCGCCGAATGCGAACGGGACGCCATTCGCGCCAAGCGGGTCCCGGACAGCGTGCCCTCACACTCGGCGCACGTCGAGTTCCTGGAAGAACGTCTCCTCGCCGACCTGGCCGGCATCACCCCGCGCACCGGCGACGTGCCGTTCTACTCCACCGTCACCGGCGAACTGGTGGACGGAGCCGAGTTGGACGCGGCGTATTGGTATCGGAATTTGCGGGAGCCGGTGCGGTTTGAGTCGGTGGTGGGGTTGTTGGTGGGGTTGGGGTT
>NZ_JBEHZD010001129.1:0-579 GCF_040240285.1 Streptomyces sp. HSW2009
CGGCCCGACCGGGTACGCGACGGGCGCCGCCGGCCAGCCCGGCACGGCACCCACGGGCAGCGCGGGCGGCACCGGCAGCCTGGGCCGCTCCGGCGGCGCGGGCGGCGCAGGCCATCCGGGCGGCGCGGGCAGCGCCGGTGACCTCACCCGGCTCGGCAACCGCCGCATCGGCGACCCGGAGTTCGGCCGCTGGTCCGGCGGCCCCCAGGAGCCACCTGCCGCACATGACGTACCGACCCACCCGGGCGACCTGCACGCCCCGCGCACCGAGCGGCGGCGTACGGGCCTGGGCGCCTGGGCGCGCCGCCTCGCGGGCGGCAGCCGGGTCCCCGCGCGCCCGGAGGACGTGGCGGAGTGGGAGGCCGACCAGGTCGACCCGGTCGAACTGGCCCGGGACGCGGTGCGGGCGGCCGACGCGCTCGACCGGCGCTGGCCCGACCCGGCCGCCGTGCTGCTGAGCGCGCTCGGCCCGGACGTCCGGCTGTGGGACCGCACGCCGTGCCACCCCGACGCGCTCGTCGTCCGGCTCGGCACGGCCGACCAGCCGGTGACCGCGCTCGCCGCCGCGGGCGCGCCCGA
>NZ_JBEHZD010000113.1:0-17268 GCF_040240285.1 Streptomyces sp. HSW2009
GGGGGGCGCCGGGCGGGGCGGGGGGCCGGGGGGGGCGCGGGGGGGGGGGGGGGGGGGGGGGGGGGGGGGGGGGGGGGCGGGGGGGGGGCGCCCCCCCCCCGGGGTGGTCGCCTCGTCCGCGCCGGGCTCCGGTACGAGTACCTCCTGAGTCTTGGAAGGGGTGGCCGTCCAGCCCGCGCAGTACAGGGACAGCTTGGCCGTCATGTTGATCCAGAGCAGCAGCGCGATCGGCGTACCGAACGCGCCGTACATGCTCTTCGCCGCCACCCCCTGGAGGTAGCCGCTGAGCAGGTACTTGAGCAGTTCGAAACCGAGCGCCCCGATCAGCGCCGCGACGACGACGGCGCGGCGGGGCGGCGTGACGCCCGGGAGCCAGGTCAGGACGTAACACAGCAATAGGAAGTCGGCGGCGACCGCGGCGGCGAAGGCCGTCAGCCTGAGCAGCCAACTGCCCACGCCGCCCTCGGGGATGTCCAACTGTTGGGCGGCCCACCCCACCGCCGTGATCGCGAACGTCGAGACGGCCAGCGACCCGAGCGCCACCCCACCGAGGCCCAGCAGGATGCCGCCGTCCTTGAGCTTGCGGAGCACCACGTTGTCGTGTTCGTCGTCCAACTCCCACACGGCGCGCAGGCACTCGCGCAACGAGCCCACCCACCCGATGCCGGTGAACAACAGCGCCGCGCCCGCCAACACCCCGACCGTGGCGGCGTTCTCCACCAACCCGCTGAGGTCGAGTTGCCCCGAGATTCCCGGCACCTGGTCGGCCAGCTTGCCTTCCAGGTCACGCATCTTGGCATCGCTGAGCACCGCGGCACCGATCGCCGCACCCACCGTGATCAGCGGGAAGATGGCCAGGAAACTGATGAAGGTGATCGCGGCGGCCAGCCTGGTCCAGTGCACCCGGTCCAGGGTTTCGTACGTCCGCCATGCGTGGGTACGCATCAGCCGCGCCACGATCGGGCCGATCCACGGCACTCGGGTCAACCAATCCATGGACCTTTTCTACCCCTATTCACATATTTATTCCTATCTCGTTCGACTGGGACGCTTGCCTGGCCCGTTCGGCTGGACAGCTCGTCCGGCCCGTTCCACCGGGCCGCACGTACGGGGTTCCGGGCCGCACGTACGGGGTTGGGGCGCTACGGCTTGGGCGGGGCGAGAAGAGCGGCATGGCGTGGGAGCGGGGCAGTACGGCTTGGGGGCGGGGTGAGAACGGAGCGGTACGGCTTGGGTGGAGCGGTACAGCTTGCGGGTGGGTGGGCTGGTTTTTTGGGGCGCCGTCGCGCACATGGGTCGGCTCACCCACGGTGCATCCGGCCCACCGCGTCGCGCCTGGCGCTCCGTGCCGCGTCTGCCCTCAGCCAGGGCGGCTATCCCTGTGCCGTGCCTCCTTCCGTCCGGGTCACCATGCTGAGCTCCGGGGGTAGTGGGCGGGCGTGCACGATGTGGAGTCGGGACACCGCCCTGGTGAGCACCACGTACAGCCGGTGGAGCCCCCGCGGTTCGGCCGCGACGATGTCCGCCGGCTCCACGGCGATCACGTGGTCGTACTCCAGGCCCTTGGCGATCGACGCGGGCAACAGCGTCACCCGCCCCTCCGCGTCCGCCGCGCTCCCGCCACGACCACCGGCGCCACCACCGTCACCGTCACCCGTGACGGCACCAACCCCCGCGCCGCCCCCACCCCCACCAGCGCTCTCCACACCGTCCGGTGTGGCCGTCGCGATGCCCGCTGCGCTCAGGGCCTGGCGCACGGTCGCCAGCGTGGCGTCAGCGGATATCACGCCGATCGAACCCGCCGTGGGCAACGCCCTTCGCACCGCCGCCACCACGCCGGCGGCTATCTCCGGCACCGGGCAGACCCGCAGTTCGCCGTCGGCGCGCAGCGAACGGGCCGGGGGCACATCGGCCGCCAGATGCGTCAGGAGTTCATTGGCCGCCGCCACGATGGCCGCCGGCACCCGGAACCCGATGGTGAGGGGCGCCACCGTGGCGTTCGGCTTGCCCAGGTGGGCCAGGTGGTCCGGCCAACTCCGGGCGGCCCAAGGAGTAGTGCCCTGGGCCAGGTCGCCGAGCACGGTGAGCGAACCGAAGTCGCTGCGCCGGGCCAGTACGCGGCACTCCATCGGGGACAGGTCCTGCGCCTCGTCGACCACGACGTGGCCGTAGCCCTCCGGGCGTTCGATGAGGCCGGCCACCTCGTCGATCAGCACCAGGTCCGCGGTCGACCACTTGGCGCTCTTGACCGAGCGCGGTGGCTTGGCCCAGCACAGGGCGGCCTGTTCCCCATCGGTGAGCAACCCGTCCGCGGCAGCCCGCACCAGGTGCGGGTCACCGAGCAGCTCCGCCACCACTTCCTCGGGGCGCACCGCGGGCCAGGCCGCGTCCAGGAACTCCTTGACCGCCCGGGAGCGGCTCATCCGCCGCACCCACTCCTGCGGCGGGGGCCCCGCGCGCCGCTCGACCTGCCGGCGGACCAACTCCATCGTGCGGGAGCGCACCCATTCGCGTCCCGTGGCGTAGGGCGGGGCCTGCTCCTGGACCTGGGTGACGACCTCGTGCAACTCGTCGGCGCTGACCCGCCACCGGTAGGTGCCGTCCGGGATGGCCAGGGATTCATCCGGCGGGCGAACCCGCTGGTGCAGGGCCCGGGCGAGGACCTGGGCCATCCGGGCGTCGTGTTTGACGGAGGCCGCCGCCACCCCGTCCTCGGCCCGCACCGGGAACCGGTCGACGAGGTCGCCGACCGTGCACTGTCGTACGTCGATCTCGCCGAGGGCCGGGAGCACTTCGGCGATGTAGCGCAGGAACGTCCGGTTGGGTCCGACGACCAACAGGCCGCCGCGCTGGATGCGTTGGGGATAGGTGTAGAGCAGGTACGCGGCACGGTGCAGCCCGACGGCCGTCTTGCCCGTCCCCGGGGCGCCCTGGACGCAGACCGAGTCGGTCAGCGGGCGGCGTACCAGCTCGTCCTGTTCGGGCTGGATGGTGGCCACGATGTCCCGCATCGGGCCCACCCGTGGCCGTTCGATCTCGGCGGCGACGATACGGCTCCCGGTGGCCGGGAACCCGGACCCGCCTGACGTGGCGTCCGGCGCCACGCCCGACCCCGCGCCCGCCCCTGGTTCCAGCGCTGGGTCCGACGCTGGGTCCGGCACTGGGCCCGATGCCGGTCCTGCCGCCGGCAGCGGGTCCTGCCGCACGCCGAGTCGTTCGTCCTCCAGGCCGGTGAGGTCGGCCGGCTCGCCCTTGCTCGCGGGGGCCCAGCCGAATCGGCGGCGTACCGCCACTCCCTGCGGATCGCGGGGCGATGCCTGGTAGAAGACGCGGGAGACCGGCGCCCGCCAGTCGATGACCAGTGGGGTCGCGGTGGCGTCGGCTGCGACGTGGCGGCGCCCGACGTAGTACCGCTGGCCACGGTGGTCGCCCGCCCCTGGGGTGCCGTCGAAGTCGAGCCTGCCGAAGAACAGCGGACCCTCCGGCTCCTCCGCCAACTGTCGGGCGTAGCTGCGGAGGTAGCGGCCGAGCACTTCGGCGCTCGCCCCGTCGCCGGAGACGTCCTCGCCGAGCTTCACCTGTCGCCGCGCCGCCTCGACCATACGGGCCAACGTCGCTCGGCTCGCCTCGATGTGGGCCCGTTCCGCAGCGAGTTCACCGGCCAGCCCGCCCGGGGGGGGGCCCGGGCCCCCCCCCGGCGCCCCCCCCCCCCCCCCCGGGGGGGCCCCCCCCCCCCCCGCCCGCGCGCGCCGCGCCGCCCCCCCCCCCCCCCCCCCCCGCGCCCCCCCCCGCCCCCCCCCCCCCCCCCCCCCCCCCCCCCGCGCCCGCTCCCCCTCGGCATGCGTCGCCCCGCCCCCGGAGGCCGGCGCGCTCTCGGCAGCCGACCCGCCACCAGCGGGCAGGCCACCGTCGGATGGCGACTTGGGGCCGGGCGTGGCGGTGGCCAGGCCGTCGGAAGGTAAGGACACGTCGGTACGCCTTTCGCATGGTGGTGGTGGGCAGTTGGCCGGTGGAGGGGGCGGAAGAGAACGGAGACGAGGGGAGCCGGCGGGCGAGAAGGGAGCGGGAGCGTCGGACGCAAGCTGGCACGTGAGGGAGGTGGGGATAGGTGGGTGCGGGCAACAGGCGACCGCGGGCCCCGCCCCGCCATGAAGCCCCGCCACCCCGCCCCCGAAGGCAACACCTGACGCCCAGGCGCAGCCGCAGCCCCGCCCCGCGTCGCACCCCGCCGTCCCGCACTCCCCGAGAGCAACGGCCGAAGCCCCAGGCGCAGCCGAAGCCGCAGCCCTAGCCCGAAACCACAAGACGGCAGACAGAACAGCCACCAGGGCCAGAAGAGCCAAGGGGCAGCCCCGGCAAGGGCCGGGGAGGGGCCGGGGGTAGCAGTGGTCAGCGCCCAGGGGCCAGCGGCTGCCGAAGCACGGTCAGGGCTACCGGAGCCCGGGTCCGTACTAGCGGGGTGCTGGGGAGCCGAGGAGCGCGAAGGCGTGGTCGGCCGCTACGACCGCCGAGGGGTAGACGGCGTCGGCGCTCTCCCCATCGGCTATCCGTCGCCAGTTGTCGAGCGCCAGGATGCGCTGGGCGGCCGTGACCTGGCCGGCGGTGAGGCGGGCCGTCAGGGCCTCCAGACGGGTCGGCTCACCGGGCCCGGGGAGCTCAGGATCGGCCTGAGCGGTGGCCGAGGTCGTGGTGGCGGCGTCGGTTGCCGCTGACGCTTCGGTGCCGGAGGCCACCGCGTACAACGTGCGGGCCAGGGTCTCTTCGGCTCGCGTCGTGTACTCGTACAACCGGGCGACCAGGGTGGGCGTGCCGTACAGCAGGCGGTGGTAGGCGAGGACCTCGGGGGCTTCGCACAGGCCCGTGACCGGGTCGCGGGCGTCCAGGCCGGCGCGGAAGTGGGCGTGCAGGGCGGCTATCGGGGTCTGGCCGGGCGCGCGGCCCGCTACGACCCGGCTGGCCTCGCCCTCGTGGTCGGCGAAGCGGTACAGCGCCAGGTCTTCCTTGGTGGGGAAATACCGGAAGAGGGTGGGCTTGGAGACCAGCGCTGCGGCTGCCACCTCGGCGACCGAGACGCGGTCGAAGCCCTCCTTGAGGAAGAGCTCGATCGCGGCGTCGGAGATCGCCTGGTAGGTGCGCTGCTTCTTGCGCTCGCGAAGGCTCGTCTGACCGTCCATGGGGACAGCCTACCGAAAACGTGACTCGGTTAAAAGTGTTGCGACTGGCCTTTTTTTACTCGGTCACGTTCAGAGGTTCATCGCGCACCGGCTCACGGCGAGTCGCCTGGCGCGGGAAGACCGGGCCCTGCCCCTGTCCTCCCGCGAGCCCGAAAGGGTACTCGCGCTCCAGCCGCCAGACGCCGTCAGCGCCCTGTTCGTAGAGGGCGAAGCCGGAGCTGGTCCACGTCGCCTCGTACTCCTTGAGCTCGGCGTACGCCCGGTCCATCGCCTCTTCGGAGATGCCGTGCGCGACCGTGACGTGCGGGTGGTAGGGGAACTGCAACTCGCGGGCGCACGGCCCTGAGGCCGCGCGGACCCGCTCCTGGAGCGCCGTGCACTCCTCCGCGCCCTGCACGATCTTCACGAAGACCACCGGCGACAGCGGGCGGAAGGTGTCCGTCCCGGACAGCCGCATCGTGAAGGAGCCCCAGCCGGCCGCGACCTCCGCGAGGTGCCGCTCGATCCCGGGCAGCGCCACGGCGTCCACCTCGGTCGGCGGCAGCAGCGTGACGTGCGTGGGGATGCCGTGCGCGGCAGGGTCCCCGAAGCCGGCGCGCCGCTCCTGGAGGAAGCTGCCGTACGGCTCCGGGACCGCGATCGAAACGCCGATCGTTACGGTCCCCACTGCGTTCTCCCTTCCGGGCCACTGTCTGGTCGAGCTGTCCATCACACCGCGTGCCTTCATGTCCCTGCCAGGCCGGTCGAGCGCCCGTGTCAGTGTGCCGGCTCGTCGGGCGTCCCGGCTAGGTTCCGCTGATCCCGTGGCCGGGCGGCGACCTCGCGGGGCCGTCCGGGCCGGTGCCGGCGGGCGCCGGGTCCTGACCGCCCACGGCTGCCGGCCGGGCCACCCGCGGCCCGCCGCACCGGTGGCGCCACAGGTGGTCCGGCCCCTGCTCAGTGCTTGGCGGGCAGCAGACCGATCTTGTCGTAGGCCAGTGCCAGCGTCTCGGCCGCGACGGTGCGGGCCTTCTCCGCGCCCTTGGCCAGGATGTTGTCGAGCGTCTCGGGGTCGTCCAGATATTCCTGGGTGCGGTCCCGGAACGGCGCCACCCAGTCGACCACGACATCGGCCAGGTCGGTCTTCAGCGCGCCGTAGCCCTTGCCCTCGTACTTGCGTTCAAGGTCGGCGATGGCGGTGCCGGTGAGAGTGGCGTAAATGGTGAGGAGATTGCTCACACCCGGCTTGTTCTCCTCGTCGTACCGGATCACGGTGTCCAGGTCGGTGACCGCGCTCTTGATCTTCTTCGCGGAGACCTTCGGCTCGTCGAGCAGGCTGATGATGCCCTTCGGCGTGGACGCCGACTTGCTCATCTTGATCGACGGGTCCTGGAGGTCGTAGATCTTGCCGGTCTCCTTGACGATGTGCGCCGACGGGACCGTGAAGGCGTGCCCGAAGCGGCCGTTGAAGCGCTCCGCGAGGTCCCGGGTCAGCTCGATGTGCTGCCGCTGGTCCTCGCCGACCGGCACGTGGCTCGCCTGGTAGAGCAGGATGTCGGCGACCTGGAGCACCGGATAGGTGAAGAGGCCGACCGTGGTGCGGTCCGCGCCCTGCTTGGCCGACTTGTCCTTGAACTGCGTCATCCGGGACGCCTCGCCGAAGCCGGTGAGGCAGTTCATCACCCAGCCGAGCTGCGCATGCTCGGGCACGTGGCTCTGGATGAAGAGCGTGCACCGGTCCGGGTCGAGCCCGGCCGCCAGGAGCTGCGCGGCAGCCAGCCTGGTGTTGGCGCGCAGCTCCCGCGGGTCCTGCGGGACGGTGATCGCGTGCAGATCGACGACCATGTAGAAGGCGTCGTGGGTCTCCTGGAGGGCGACGTACTGACGGATCGCGCCGAGGTAGTTCCCGAGGTGGAAGGAGCCCGCAGTGGGCTGGATACCGGAGAGCGCGCGGGGACGGTCATGGGCCATGCCGTCCATTCTCTCAGGTACCCGACGCGATCACGGCCTCCGGTCGCCGGGGAGGGGGCGCACCGCATCGCCGGCCGGCCCCGTGGAGGTCGGGCGCCCGCACACGCCGGCACGTACCGCAATGCGCTGTCACGGCGGAGGCCGCGGCCCCGCGTGACACACCCCAGAGGCCACATCCGGAATTTTTCTTCGCATTCCCCGCGGGCAGCGATAGAAAGAAGGCTGAGACCGCCCCGACCCCGTAAGGATCTCGACCCCGTAAGGATGGAGCGCACGTGACCGCTAGTGAACGCAGCATCACCGCAGCCGAGGCGCACAGCGCGCACAACTACCACCCGCTGCCCGTGGTCGTCGCTTCGGCCGATGGCGCGTGGATGACCGACGTCGAGGGCAACCGCTACCTCGACCTGCTCGCCGGCTACTCCGCGCTCAACTTCGGGCACGGCAACCGCCGCCTCATCGATGCCGCGAAGGCCCAGCTCGAACGGGTCACGCTGACCTCCAGGGCGTTCCACCACGACCGGTTCGCCGACTTCTGTACGGAGCTTGCCGCGCTCTGCGGCAAGGAGATGGTGCTGCCGATGAACACCGGCGCCGAAGCCATCGAGACGGCCGTGAAGACCGCCCGGAAGTGGGGCTACCGGGTCAAAGGCGTCCCGGACGGCCAGGCCAAGATCGTCGTCGCGGACAACAACTTCCACGGCCGCACCACCACCATCGTGAGCTTCTCCACCGACCCGGAGGCCCGCGCCGACTACGGCCCGTACACGCCGGGCTTCGAGATCGTTCCGTACGGTGACCTCGCCGCGCTGGAGGCGGCCGTCGACGAGCACACGGTGGCGGTCCTGATCGAGCCGATCCAGGGCGAGGCGGGCGTGCTGGTGCCGCCGGCCGGCTACCTGCCGGGCGTGCGCGCGCTGACCCGGGCGCGGAACGTGCTGTTCATCGCGGACGAGATCCAGTCGGGCCTCGGACGCACCGGCCGGACCTTCGCCTGCGAGCACGAGGACGTCGTGCCGGACGTGTACGTGCTGGGCAAGGCGCTCGGCGGCGGCGTCGTGCCGGTCTCCGCGGTGGTGGCCGACCGGGACGTACTGGGCGTGTTCCAGCCGGGCGAACACGGCTCGACGTTCGGCGGCAACCCGCTGGCCTGCGCCGTCGCCCTGGAGGTGATCGCCATGCTGCGCACCGGCGAGTACCAGCGGCGCGCGGCCGAACTCGGCGAGCACCTGCACCGGGAGCTGGCCCTGCTGACCGGCGGCGGAGCCATCAGCGCGGTGCGCGGGCGCGGCCTGTGGGCCGGCGTGGACATCGATCCGGCCCTCGGCACCGGCCGCGAGGTCTCCGAGCGCCTGATGGCCCGCCGAGTCCTGGTCAAGGACACCCACGGCAGCACCATCCGCATCGCCCCGCCGCTGGTCATCAGCAAGGAAGACCTCGACTGGGGCCTGGAGCAACTGCGCGCGGTGCTGGACGCGGCGCGGTAGGGCGAGCGGCACGCGCGGGCCCGCGCGCGTCAGCCCGTACGCGTGGGGCGTCACGCGGGCCCGCGCGCGTGGGTCGGCTTCGGCTCCCCAAACCCGGCCCACCCGGTTCGGGACTCTCGGTACGCGCAGGCCCGCGCGCGTGAACCGGTCTTCGCTCCCTAAACCCGGAGCACCGGCCAAGGCCCGCGACACGTGCGGGCCCGCGCGCGTCAGCCCGTACCGGCACGCGTACGCCCGTACCTGGGAGTCGGCACGCGTGGGCCCGCGCACGCAAGCCCGTACACGTGGGGCAGCACGCGCAGGCCCGCGCGCGTAGACCCCACCGGCGTGAGCCACTCCCGCGGGGGCCCGCCCCCGCCGCCGGTCCCCGCCCGCTAGTCCGGCAGCGCCCTGCACAGCGCGTCCAGCGCGCCCGCGTACGCGTGGTCGGGTGGTGAGCCGTAGCCGACGACCAGGGCGTCGCCCATGACGTCGTCGCGCGGGGCCGGGGCGTCGCCGGTGCCGGCGCCGAGGCGGTAGCGGCGCAGGCCGTCCAGGGCCAGGCCCTGCCAGGCGGCACCGTTGATCACCGACTGTTCGGTGCCCTGCGGCAGTTCGAGGACGGCGTGCAGGCCGGCGGCGATGCCGCTGACCTTGATGTGCGGGGCGCGCTCGGCCAGGGCGGTCACGAGTTGGTCGCGGCGACGCTGGTAGCGCTGGCGCATGCCGCGCACATGCCGGTCGTACGCGCCCGACGTGATGAACTCCGCCAGCGTGAGCTGGTCAAGGCCACTGGTCTGGAAACCGGGGCGGCGCTTGAGCTCGGCGACCGCGGCGAACAGCCGCTCCGGCAGCACCAACCAGCCCAGCCGCAGCGCCGGCGACAGGCTCTTGCTGGCCGTCCCCATGTACACCACATGCTCCGGGTCCAGGCCCTGGACGGCCCCGATCCGCTGCCCGTCGTACCGGAACTCGCCGTCGTAGTCGTCCTCCAGGAGCACGCCGCCGCACTCCACGGCCCACTTCACGGTCGCCGCGCGCCGCTCCGCCGGCAGCGACACGCCGAACGGGAACTGGTGCGCCGGCGTCAACAGCGCCGCCCTGGCCCCGGTCGCCGACAACTCCTCCGTACGCGGCCCCTGTTCGTCGAAGCCGACGGCCACCGTGCGCAGCCCGCAGCCGGTCAGCAGGTCGCGGTGGATGTCCAGGCCGAAGGACTCGACGGCCACCAGGTCCGCACCGGGCCCGGCGCCCGGCAGCCGCGCCGTCGCCCCCAGCACCTCGCCGACCAGCCGCAACCCCTCCGACAGGCCCGAACAGATCAGGATGCGCTCGGGCGCCGCACGCACGCCCCGGGCGCGCGCGAGGTAGTCCGCCAGCGCGCGGCGCAGTTCGGGGCGGCCCGCAACGTGCGTGCCGTAACCGAAGGCGTCGTTGGGCGCGTGGGTGATGGCCCGGCGGGCGGCCGTCAGCCAGGCCGCGCGCGGAAAGGAGGACACGTCAGGCGAACCCGGCATCAGGTCGTAGACCGGAGCGGGAGCCGGCCTGACCGGCGGGCGGCGCACCGGGGCGGGGGGTTCGATGCGGGTATCGGAGGCGACGGCCCGTTCGGCGACGCGGGTACCCGAGCCCTGACGGGCGGTGAGCCAGCCCTCGGCAACGAGTTCGGCGTACGCGTCGGCGACCGTGTTGCGGGCAATGCCCAGGTCGGCGGCGAGGGTGCGGGAGGAGGGCAGCCGGGTGCCGGCGGCCAGCCGGCCCGAGCGCACCGCATCGCGCAGCGCGCTCATCAGCGACGCCCGGACACCCCCCGTTTGGCTCAGCTCCAGGTGCAGGTCACTGCCGACGGCGAAGTCGGCCTCCGGTTCCGGTGGCACCTGACTGGCCCAAGAATCTGCCATGGAAATGGACCATACCCCTGGGCTACTGCCGCCGTAGCGTGAGGGCATGTCGACGAGCGAAACGGCCCGGAGACGGGAGCAGAGGATGGCACTGCCCGCCCTCGCCCCCGAGTTCTACAAGGCCATGATCAATCTTGACGCGGCGGCCAGGCGGCGGCTCGACCCCGCCCTGATCGAGCTGGTGAAGATTCGCACGTCGCAGATCAACCACTGCGCCTTCTGCATCACCATGTACACGCGGGACGCCCGGACGGAGGGAGAGAGCGAAGAGCGGATATACCTGCTCAACGCTTGGGAAGAGTCACCCACGTACTTCACCGCCAAGGAACAGGCGGCGCTCGCGCTGACCGAGGCGGTCACCGTCCTCACCGACGGATTCGTACCGGATGCGGTGTACGACCGGGCGGCCCGGCACTTCGAAGCCGCCGAGCTCGCCCAGCTCGTCAGCCTCATCATCACGATCAACGCGTGGAACCGGATCAGCGTGACCACGCGGATGTCCCCCGGCAACCCGCCTTCTGAGGAGCTGTGATGTCTTCCCCCACCACCGCCGCCGCCTTCCTCGCCCTGCACCAGGGCCGCGCCCCCGGCGACCCGCTGATCCTCCCCGGCCCGTGGGACGCGGCCAGCGCGCGGGTCTTCGCCGACGTCGGCTTCCCCGCGCTCGCCACGCCCAGCGCGGGCATCGCGGCCTCGCTCGGCTACGAGGACGGCGGTGGCACGCCGGTGGACGAGATGTTCGCGGCGATCACCCGCATCACCCGGGTGGTTGACCTGCCGGTGTCGGCCGACGTCGAGGACGGGTACGGGCTCGCGCCGGCCGAACTGGTCGAGCGGCTGCTCACGGCGGGCGTGGTGGGCTGCAACCTGGAGGACACGGACCTCGCGGCCAAGCAGCTCAAGGACCCGCAGCAGCACGCGGACTGGCTGGCGCAGGTCCGCGAGGCGGCCGGTGACCAGCTCGTCATCAACGCCCGCGTCGACACCTTCCTCAGCGGCGACACCACCGCCGACGCGGCGATCGAACGGGCCCGGCTGTACCTGGCGGCCGGCGCGGACGTGATCTACCCGATCCTGGCGCCGGTCGAGCTCGTCAAGGAACTGGCGCAGGGCATCGACGCGCCGCTCAACGTGGCCTTCCTGCCCGGCGGTCCGGCCCCCGCGCAACTCGGCGAACTGGGCGCGACGCGGATCACCTTCGGTCCCGGACTGTTCCACGAGGCGATGGAAGCGCTCCGTGGCCACGCCGAGCAACTGCGCTCGGCCCAGCCGCGGGCGTAGCCCCACAGCGGGGCGCCGGACACGGGGGTTCTGGCGCCTCTCCGCCCCCCCCGGCGCTCCCTCCGGCGGCGGGGGCCCACAGCGGGCCGGTGGAACGGGCGCGTACGGACGGGGGATGTGCGTACGACGGGGGCCGTTCCACCGGCCGATGAACGGAGCGCGGGTCGCGTGGATGCGCGTCCTACGGTCCACGGGCCGGGTCCGTACGGATTCGCCGTGGGCAGCGGCAGCACACGGCCGCAGCCCGCGGTTCGGGCCCAGGGGGGGTGCCACGCCTGCGGGGGCGGCGTGGCCTACGGGGAGCCGCGCGCCGCCTGGTCGGGGCGCGGCAGTACGGGGGAGAACGGGGGAGGTCCGGCCGTCTGAGAGGTGCCGGACCACACGGTGCCGCGCCGCCACGGGGGGGGCACGGCACAACGGGGAAGCCCCGCCGCCCGCAAGGGCAGTGGTGGGGCGCTCGGTCCGACCGTCCAGCGGACGGCCGGACCACGGGGTCAGGGCCCTGGTCAGGCGACTGGCCCCAGGAAAGGACCGCGGTGCACGGGGGTGCCGCGGCGGGCCGTCGGGGCAATCACGTTGGTGGTTGTCTCGGCGGCTCTTTTCTGTTTCTTGCTGCTGGTGGGTTGGTTTATTGCGGGCTGTTGGTTGTTGGTTATTGGTTTTTGAGCGTTGGCTTCTGATCGTTGCGGTGTGTTGCTTGTCGCCCGTTTCCTTGCGGGCTGGTGGTCGGTGCCTGTTTTCTTCCTTGGTACCTGCTTTGCGGCCTGGCCGTCGGCGCTCGCTCCTTGCGGTGTTGTGCGGGGGTGCAGGGGGGCGTGCGGGGTGTGTGCCAGTCGCTGCGCGAGGCGCCGTACGAGATGCGGAATGGGATACGCCGGTGCGGCTTGCCGGTGGTGCGGGTTGCGGATGGAGTGGGTTACGGATGGAGCGCGTTGCGGATGGAGTGCGTTGCGGATGGCGTGCGTTGCGGATCGTGGATGTCAGTCCGTGGGCGCGGGCGCGCAGGCTCAGCCCGTGAACCAGCGGACCGGGCGCGGCGCCAGGTTCTGGTAGATGTGCTTGGCCTCGCGGTATTCGGCCAGCCCGGTCGGGCCGAGTTCCCGGCCCACGCCTGACCTGCCGAATCCGCCCCATTCGGCCTGCGGCAGGTACGGGTGGTAGTCGTTGATCCAAACGGTGCCGTGCCGCAGCCGCCCCGCGACCCGGCGGGCGCGTCCCGCCTCCGCGGGCCAGACGGCGCCGGCGAGCCCGTACTCGGTGTCGTTGGCCAGCGCCACCGCCTCCTCCTCGGTACGGAAGGTCTCGACGGTCAGCAGCGGGCCGAAGGTCTCTTCGCGGACCACCCGCATGTTGCGGTGGCAGTGGTCGAGCACGGTCGGGGCGAAGAAGAAGCCGGCGGCGGGACGGTGCGCGGCGGGCTCGGGTCGGCCGCCGCCGCAGCGCAGCACCGCGCCATCGGCGAGCGCCGACGCGACGTACGCCTGGATCTTCTCCCAGTGCTGGCGGGAGACGAGCGGGCCGCACTCGACGCCCTCCTCGGTGCCGCGGCCGAGCTCGATCCGCTCGGCGCGGCGGGCGAGTTCGGTCACGAAGCGTTCCCGTACCGACTCTTCGACGATCAACCGGGAACCGGCCGAACAGACCTGGCCACTGTGGATGAACGCGGCGTTCAACGCCTGGTCGACGGCGGTGTCGAAGCCCTCGTCGGTAGCGCAGGCGTCGGCGAAGACGACGTTGGGGTTCTTGCCGCCGAGTTCGAGCGCGACCTTCTTGACGGTGGCGGCAGCGGCCCGGGCCACCTTCGTACCGCTGACCAGTCCCCCGGTGAAGGAGACCAGGTCCACCTGGGGGTGCTCGGCCAGGCGCGCGCCGACCGGGTCGCCGGCGCCGGTGACCAGGCCCGCGACGCCGGCCGGAAGCCCCGCCTCCAGCAACAGCCGCACCAGGTGCACGGTGGAGAGCGGGGTGATCTCGCTGGGCTTGATGACGAAGGTGTTGCCGGCGGCCAGCGCCGGCGCGATCTTCCAACTTGCTTGGAGGAGTGGGTAGTTCCACGGGGTGATCAGCGCGCAGACGCCCACTGGCTCGTACGCGACCACGCTGTGCACCTCGGAACTACCCGCGTCCACGACCCGGCCGGCGCCTTCGCTGACGACCAGATCGGCGAAGTAGCGGAAGGCGGCGGTCACATCGTCGACGTCGACCCGGCCTTCTTCCAGGGTCTTGCCGGTGTCCCGGCTCTCGACCAGCGCGATCGTCTCGCGATCACGCTGGAGGAGATCGGCGACGCGGCGCAGGAGGGCGGCGCGTTCGGAGACCGGCGTACGGGGCCAGGGGCCGCCGTCGAAGGCCCGGCGCGCCGCGGCAACGGCCAGGTCCACGTCCGACCGATCACTTTCAGCCACTCGCGCGAGCGTCGTCGCGTCCGCGGGGTCCCACACCTCCCGCTGGGCGCCACCGAGGGCCGCTCGCCACTCTCCGTCAACCTGGATGGACTCGATCGCCGACACGGTGGCCCGCCTTCCACTTCTCCCGGGATTCCTGCTGGTCACAACAGCAACCGAAAGCCCTCCCCGGAAGTCATATAGGTATGCGGCTGTGACTGAAGAAAGTCCCCTGCCTCACGATCCGTAGGCAGTCCGCGCGAACTTTGACTAGTAAAGAACTGATAAATTCACCTCAGCCAGTCACCACAAGCGGAGGAATCTCGCCATGAAGAGGAAGCACGGCGTACTCGCCGCGGCGGTATGTGTCATCGCGGCGCTCGGCGTCACGGCCTGCGGCAGCGACAGCAAGGACGACAAGGCATCGCAGGAGCCCAAGAACGAACTGGCCGACCTCACGGCGCAGCAGATTTCAGACAAGGCCAAGGACGCGCTGCTCAAGGCGACTTCGCTGCGCATGAAGATGGACCAGGGCACGGGCACCGAGGGCCTCAAGATGAACCTGGCCCTCGACAACAAGGGTGACTGCAACGGCACCGTGGGCGACGGCGCCGGCGCCAGCTCCGAGATCATCAAGGCCGGCAACAAGGTCTGGATGAAGCCGAACGAGAAGTTCTGGCAGCAGCCCGACGTCGCCGGCGGCAAGGACGGCGCCGTGGCGGCCCAACTGCTCAAGGGCCGCTACATCCACGGCACCACCGACAACGCCATGCTCAAGGGCAACGCTGACATGTGCGACCTGGCCTCGATGCAGTCCGGCATGAAGTCCTCGGACGACTCGAAGGACAAGCTGACCAAGGGCGAACCCACGAAGATCGGCGGCCAGCTCGTCGTGCCCCTGAACAGCCCCGCCGAAAAGGACGGCGAGAAGCAGACCATGTACGTCGCCGCCACCGGCACCCCCTACCCGGTGAAGATCGTCGTCGAGGGCGGCAGCGAACCCGGCACGGTGGAGATCAGCGACTACGACAAGCCCGTCGTCACCACGCCCCCGCCCGCCACCGAGGTCATCGACGTGGACAAACTGGAAGCCCAGCTCGGGGGGTAGTTCGGGGAGTAGGGGGGCGGGGCCGGGTTGGTTGGGTTGGTTGGGTTGGGGTTGCGGGGGCCCGGGGGTGGGGTGGTCGGGGCTGGAGGTTGGTTGTGGGGTGGGCGGATTGTGGAGCGGATTGGCGGGGGTTGGCCCATCGGCGGTGAGTGGTCGTGGGACTGGGTTGAGGTAGGGCTCGGGTCTTGACACCTGGGGGGGGCTCCCCCTCCCCTCCCCCCCACCCTCCCCCGCTCCCACCTCCGCCGACCCCATCCCGGCACACAACCCAGCCCGGGCCCACCCCCCAGCACAGCCCGCCCCGAGCCCACCCCACCCCCGCCCCGCCCACTCCCGCATGCAGCCCCACCGCCCGGCCGGCCCGACGCACCCCAGCCCGGCAACCCCACCCCACCCCAGCCCCACCCAGCCAGCCAGCCAGCCACTCCACCCGAGCCACCCCACCGGGCTCGCCCCACCTCAGCCCAACTCAGCCGCCCCACCGGGCCACTCCGGCCCAGCCCACCTCAGCCCAGCCCAGCCCAGCCCAGCCCGCAGAGCTTCACCTCACGTTCGCCGTGCCTCCACCATCGGGTCGAAGTTACCTGCGAGAAACTTGGCATGTGCGATGACGAATACACCCCTCCGCGGCCGGATCTCACCGAACGGCAGTGGCTTGACCTCGATGACAGCATCACCACCACGGGACGGCCGACCCCGGCACCCATAGCCGACGGCGAATCGGGCGTGCGGCGGCGCGCCGTGCTCGGTGGGGCGGTGGCCGGTGCCGCGGCGCTGACGCTGCTGCCCCAGGCGGCTCACGCGGCGCAGGCCGCGAAGGCGAGCGGTACGCCCGTCACCAAGTTCCCGCTGCCCACCAGGCCCGGCCGGGACGGTTCGTATGCCGTGTTGGTCACCGGTGACGCGGGCACCGGCAACAAGGCTCAGTACGCCGTGGCGACCGCGGCCAAGAAGGTGTGCCGTGCCGAGCGCGTCGGGCTGGCCATCGGGTTGGGCGACAACCTGTATGAGAACGGCCCCGAGTCGGCGCACGACGACGAGTTCCAGACCAAGTTCGAGCAGCCCAACACGGGTATCGACGTGCCGTGGCTGATGGTGCTCGGCAACCATGACTGCTCCGGTCTCATCCCCGGCAGCGGCGGCGACCCGTCGCGCGGTGACCGCGAGGTGGCGTACGCGACCACTTCGCGTCGCTGGCACATGCCCGCGCGCTACTACTCGACCGCGCTGCCGGCCGGGCGGGGCGGGGCGCCCGTCGTGGAGTTCTTCGCGCTGGACACCAACCCGGTGGCCTCCACCGTCGCCCAGCTCGACCCGTACTTCCGCTGGAACGGCCCGTACATGCGCGAGCAGCGGCGCTGGCTGGACGAGGCGCTCAGTGCCTCCCGCGCCAAGTGGAAGATCGTCATCGGGCACCACCCGTATCTGAACAACGGCAAGCACGGCAGTGCGGGCAGCTATGACGGGTTCACGATCGGCCACTACACCAGCGGCGTGCACCTCAAGGAGCTGTACGAAGAGGTGGTGTGCGGGCGGGCCGACCTGATCCTGTCCGGTCACGACCACACGCAGCAGATCTTGGAGCCGACGAAGCGCTCGCGCGGGACCCGGCAGATCGTGTGCGGCACGGCGGGCAAGAAGGGCGACGGCAAGGCACACGGCGATCACCCGGCGCGCTGGCAGAACTTCTCCGAGCACGGCTTCATGCTGCTCAAGGCATCTGCGGGCAAGCTGACCGTCGATGTCTACACCGTGGACGTGGACACCGCCACCGCGCACCGTGTGCATACCTTCACCTCCACTTCGAAGTTGCGCGCCCACGCCTGAGGCACCGCCACACCTGCTGCCACACCAACTGCCACGACCAGCCGCCGCGGCCCGCGGGCAGGCCCCCATCGGGCCGTGCCCCCCCCCGCCCCGCGTCCGGGCCCGGGGGCGGGGGGGCCCGCCCGGGGGGGCCCCCGCCCCCGCCCCCCCCCGCGGGGGGGGGGGGGGGGGGGGGGG
>NZ_JBEHZD010001130.1:0-571 GCF_040240285.1 Streptomyces sp. HSW2009
GCAGGCCCTGCGGGCCGTTCGCCGCATCGAGCAGTTCCAGCTTGTTGCCACCCTTGGAGCCGAAGGACCGCTTGGTCGCCGCGCCGACCCCCGCCCGCCCCACCCGCCACCCACACCCCACCGGCCGCTCCCGTGCGCAACCTCTGTACGCCGGTACGGGCAGGGGCCGGGAGAGGGGCGGGGGACACACAGACGACCCGTGCCGGTGCCGAACGTCGCGGCACGGGGCGGTTCCGGACGGCCGGGTGACGGCCCTCCGGCGGATGACGGACACCACACCAAGGAGAGAGCGATGGCCGCGATAGATCTGGACAAGGTGCTCGACAAGGCATGGGCGGACAAGGACCTCCCGGAGATCCTCGCCGCGCCGGTCGCCGCCCTGAAGGGCGTGTCGGACCGGGACGGGGAACTCCTCCAGGAGGCGTTCGGCGTCAAGACGGTGGCTGATCTGGCCAACCTCAAGTACTTCCGGTGGGCCGCGGCGCTCGCCGCGCTCGACACCTCGGCGAAGTAGCGCCGGGACGGGGGGGGCCCCCCCCGGGGGGGGCCCCCCCCCCCCCCCCCCCCCCCC
>NZ_JBEHZD010001131.1:0-566 GCF_040240285.1 Streptomyces sp. HSW2009
GGCGCCGGGGGCGCCGTTCGCGAGGGCGTCCTTGAGCGCCCGGGTGATGCCCGCGGTGTCGGGGGCCGCGGCGGCGGGCGCGAACGTGTGGTGCGTCGGTGCGGCCGGGCTGGCGGCCACGGCGGATGCCGGCGTGGCGCTCGCCGCGATGGCGAGCAGGGCGGCACCGAGGGTGAGGCGTCGGTCGATGGTCAGGCGCACGATTCTCCTCGATTGGATCATGACGGGAATTCACGTATGAAGAGCGCGAATCCCGGCGCTGAGCCTACTCAAGATCGTGAAGCGGTGTGGGCGCCGCCCCGGGCAGCGCGGCTGCACCGACCGACCGTCCGGCCCGCCTGCCCCTGTGAGCTGTGTGGAACCCGCTCCACCCGGTCCCGCCCTTTGCCGGTCCTGCTCTGTGCGGGTTCTGCCCTGTCTGGGCTCTGCCCGTGCTGACCTTGCCTCGTCCCGGTCGTGTCCCCTTCCGATCCCGCTCCGCGCTGATCCTGCCCCCCGCGTCGATCCCGCTCCGCGTCACGGCTGGCCCGTGTCCGTTGCGTACCGCCGCCCGCCGCCCGCCGCCC
>NZ_JBEHZD010001132.1:0-562 GCF_040240285.1 Streptomyces sp. HSW2009
TCCCACCCTTCAGCGGCGAGGACTTCGCCCTGTACCTGAGCCACGTCCCCGGCACCTTCACCTACCTGGGCGTCCGCACCCCCGGCACCCCCATCACCGCCAGCTACCCCCACTTCACGACGTTCGTCCCGGACGAGCGGGCCATCGCACTGGGCGTACGGACGATGAGCACGTGGCTGGGGCGGCGGAGCTGCGGGGGTTGAGGGGAGGGGACGGTACGGGCTGCTGCGCGGACACCGTGAGTGGGGCGGGGTACGGGCCCGACGGGGCCAACTGCGGTGCGGAGAGCGGGGGGGGACACCCCCGCCGGGACCCCGCGGCACCCCTACGGCACCGCCGCGGCACCCCCACTGCACCCCTGCCAGCGCTTCCCGATATATCCAGAACGTCATGATGTGACCAACATCTGCACAAAGATCTGGTCCGGGACCGCGGGGCCCTGAGATAACTGCACAACGACCAAGCAACGACTCGGTGTCGGGGGGGGGGGGGGGGGGGGGGGGGGGCCGCCGGGGGGCCCCCCCCCCGCGGCCCCCCCCCGGGCGCCCCCCCCCCGGCCCCG
>NZ_JBEHZD010001133.1:0-558 GCF_040240285.1 Streptomyces sp. HSW2009
CCCACCAACACATTCACCAACGCCCCATGCGACACCACCACACCCTTCGGCCACCCCGTCGAACCCGACGTATAAATCACATACGCCACCCCACCCGACACCACACCCGGCAACACCACACCACCCAAACCCTCCTCCACAACCCCCAACTCAGCAACCACACCCGGCGAATCCAACACCAACAACTCAACCCCAAGCCCCGAAAACACCCCCACCAAACCCTCCACCGTCACCAACAAACCCAACCCACAATCCCGCACCACAAACCCCAACCGATCCACCGGAAACTCCACATCCAACGGCACAAACCCCGCCCCCGCCTTCCACACACCCAACAACACCACCAACAAATCAACCGACCGCGGCAACCCCACCCCCACCACATCCCCCACACCCACACCACGACCCACCAACAACCCCGCCACCACATCCGACCGCACATCCAACTCCCCATACGTCAACACCCCACCCACACCATCCCGCACCGCAACCGACCCACCACGCAACAACACCTGCTCACCAAACAACCCCAACACCGAACCACCCAACACACCACCA
>NZ_JBEHZD010001134.1:0-552 GCF_040240285.1 Streptomyces sp. HSW2009
GGGGGGGGGGGGGGGGGGGGGGGGGGGGGGGGGGGGGGGGGGCGGGCCCCCGCCCCCGCCCCCCCCCCCCCCCGGGACCGTGGGACGCCGTACGTACGTGGGGCGGCGCGCGCGGAACGCCGTACGCGGGACGCCACGCGCAGAGCGTCGTACGTGGGACGCCGTACGCAGGACGTCACGCGCGGGATGTCGCCCTCGGGGCGTCGGCCGCAGGGCTCGACTCGGGGGCCGTGCGGGCGTCGCGCGGAAGCCGTGCCCCGTCCGACCTCTGCCAGGGGCACCGCCGGTGGGCGTACGGGCCCGGGCCGGCGAGGCCCCGGGCACCGCGCCGCGGCGGGCGCCCCGCGCTACGACGTCACCAGCACCCCCGCGTACGAGACGCCGGCGATGACCACCCAGGAGCACAGCCCGAGCGCCGCCACCCGGCCTCCGGTACGGGCCAGCGTCGGCAGGTGGACGGCGCTGCCGAGGCCGAACAGGGCGGCGGCGAGGAGCAGTTCCTGTACGTGCCCGGCCGCGTCGAGCGCACCGCCCGGCAGCCAGTCGGTGCTG
>NZ_JBEHZD010001135.1:0-483 GCF_040240285.1 Streptomyces sp. HSW2009
GGGGGTCCGCCCGGCGGGCACGGGCCCGGCGCGTCCGTGGTGCCGCCTGCCGGCGGCGACCTCGGCGGCGGGGCGCCCGGCCCGGCGCCACTGGCCACCCATCCGGACGGCGAAGGCCATCTGCGGGGGGCCCCGGGCGGGCGGGGGCCGGCCGAGGCGGCCACCGGAGCCGCTGGAGCCGCTGGATCGTTGGCAGGCGCCGGGCAGCGGACGGCGGACGGGGGCCCGCAGCACCCGCAGCACGCACCGCATCCCCACGCTTCGCATGCGCAGCACCCGGCGGGCGGTGGCCACGGCGGCGAGGCGGTCGACGCCTGGTCGGCCGACGGCACCCCCACCACGCAGGGCAGACGGCGCGGCGCGCCGGCGCCCGGGCACCCGCCGAGATGGGACACCGAAGCGGCACCGGGACAGCACGCGGCCCCCGGGCACGGCGGAGCACCCCGCGCGGGGGCGGGCGGACATCCGGCCGCCCCGGTCTCG
>NZ_JBEHZD010001136.1:0-525 GCF_040240285.1 Streptomyces sp. HSW2009
CCAGGCGGCCAACCCGCGGCGACGCCCGCGCCCCGGCGCGGCGGGGGGGGGGGGGGGGGGGGGCCCGGGGGGGGGGCGGGGCGCCGCCGGGGCGGGGGGGGCGCCCCGGGACCGGCCCCCGGGCGCCGCGGCTCCCGGCTCCCCTGCCGCCACCGCCCATCCCTTTGCAGCCCGGAACCCCGGAACGCTGCCCGGAACGGCGCGTATGACGAACGGCACGTACGGCAACCGAGTGAGCGCCCTCACGCGGGCGCGGGCGCGTGAGCGGTGTGTGCCGTCACAGGCGGGCGAACGGGGCCCAGCGCTCGATCGCGAAGCCGGCGCCGCTGCGGCGCACCGCGGCCGCGCCGTGTCCACCGAGGTGCGCGGGGAAGACCAGGGCGCCCTGGTCGGCGGCCCAGCCGAGGGGCCCGGGGCGGGGCGCCCCGGCCCCCCCCCCGGGCGCGGGGGGGGGGGGCGCGGGGGGGGGGGGCGGGGGCGGGGGCGGCGGGGGGCGCCCGGGCCCCCCCCCCACCCCCCCCGCCC
>NZ_JBEHZD010001137.1:0-524 GCF_040240285.1 Streptomyces sp. HSW2009
CCCCCCCCCCCCCCCCCCCCCCCCCCCCCCCCCCCCCCCCCGGGCCGCCCGGGGGGCCCCCCCCCCCGGCCCCCCCCCCCCGGCCCCCCCGGGGGGGGCCCCCCCTGCGTGGACCGCCGGTCGGGGCGGGCGCGGTGTGCGCCGTCGGGGCCGCCGGTTCACTCGCTCCGGCGTGGCCCCGCAGTCCGGTGGATCGGGTGGATCAGGCCGCCGCGGCGGGGCGGTTGATCAGGCGCGGCAGCAGCCGGAAGCCGACACCGCCCGCGATCATGGTCGCCGCGCCGACGACCAGGAAGGTCGTCTCGGAGGCGCCGGTCTCGGCCAGCTCCTCCTTGGGCTTGCTCTGCTGTACGGGCTGCGCACCCGCGCTGTCGGTGTCGGTGTTGTCCGCGCAGCCGCTGCCGTCGGTGTCGACCGGGCAGGTGCCCGAGCCGTCGTTGCCGGTGCCGCCGGTGCCGCTGCCCGGGTTGGTCGGGTGCGCGGAGGAACCGTCCGTCGGCTGACCGCTGGGCGGCGTCGTCGGC
>NZ_JBEHZD010001138.1:0-521 GCF_040240285.1 Streptomyces sp. HSW2009
CGCCGCCACACACCCTCCACACCCCGAAACACCGGCCCATACTCCAACCCACGCCCCACCAAATCCTCATACACCCCACCCACCGACACCACCTCAGCACCCACCGGCGGCCACACCCCCAACCCCACCACACCCACCGGGCCTTCCGGCGTCAGCACACCGGTGGCATGGCACACCCACTCGTCGTCGCTCTGGGCCGGTCGGGCGTACACGGCCACTGAGCGGCGCCCGCCCGACTCGGCCTCACCCACCACGATCCGTACGAAGCTGACGCCGGTCTCGGTGAGGATCAGCGGGACCTGGGTGACGAGCTCATCGAGTACGGGGCAGTCGACCTGGTCACCGGCGCAGATCGCCATCTCCACCAACGCCGTACCCGGCACCACCACCCGACCCTGCACCCGATGCTCACCCAACCAACCCTGCTCCCGCACCGACAACCGACCCGACACCACCACCCCACCCGAACCCGGCACCTCCACCACCGCACCCAACAACCCATGACCCACACCCCTCAACCC
>NZ_JBEHZD010001139.1:0-518 GCF_040240285.1 Streptomyces sp. HSW2009
TGCCACCTCGTCGCCCACCGCGCCACCCTGATGGGCAACCTCCCCACCGGCGGCGCCATGGCAACCCTCGCCGCCACCCCCGAAGAGTTGACAGACGACCTCACAACCCATGACGGGTACGTAAGCATCGCCGCCCTCAACACCCCCGGCAACACCGTCATCTCCGGACCAGCCGACCGCGTGGAAGCCATCCGAGCACGCTGGGCGGAGGAAGGACGCAAGACACGGTCCCTCACCGTCAGCCACGCCTTCCACTCACCCCTGATGGACCCCATCCTCACCCCCTTCACCGAGGCCATCAGCCACCTCACCTACCACCACCCCACCATCCCCCTCATCAGCAACCTCACCGGACAACCCGCCAACCCCGACCACATCACCACCCCCACCTACTGGACCGACCACATCCGCCAACCCGTCCACTTCCACCCCGCCATCACCCACACCACACCCACCACCCACACCTACCTCGAACTCGGACCCGACCCCACCCTCACCACCGCCACCCAACACACCCT
>NZ_JBEHZD010000114.1:0-17170 GCF_040240285.1 Streptomyces sp. HSW2009
CCACCGAAGGAACCACCCCACCACCACGCACCGACTCCACCAACCCACCCAACGAACCCCACACCCCACCCACACCAGGCAAACCACCCAAACCCCAAACATCCGCCCCCACCACAGCCCAACCCGAAACCCCACCCACCACACCGCTATCCACCACACCACCAGGCAGGGGTGACCACTCCATCGCGTACAGGCCGTCCACCCCGCGACCCGCCGTGCTCAGTTGGTGGACCGCGGCCGGTCGGGTGACGACCGAGTCCACGGTGAGCACCGGCGCCCCTACTGCGTCGGCCACGGTGACCCGTACGGCACGCTCGTCCGCCGTGCCCTGCTGGTACGGGGAGAGCTTGACGCGGACCGTGCCCGCTTCGGCGGCCCACAGGGCGACGCCGTTCCAGGCGAACGGCAGCCACACCTGCTCGGCGGCGGCTTCGGCATCAGCAGCGGCATTGGCCGCCGGCTCGTTCAACAGCAAGGCCGGCTGCAACGCGGCGTCGAGCAGGGTCGGGTGGATGCCGTACCCCTCCCGCTCCCCCGCGGCCTCGGGCAGTTCCACCTCGGCGTACACGTCCGCCCCGTGCCGCCAGGCCGCCTTGAGCCCCTGGAACGCAGGCCCGTACCCGTACCCGGCCTCGGTGGCCTGCGCATAGAAGGCTGAGATGTCCACTGCCGTGGAGCCGGCCGGTGGCCAGGCGCCGGACAGTTCCTCGGCCTTTTCGGCATCGGTGGCCGGCGGGCTCAGCACACCCTCGGCGTGGCACACCCAGTCCTCGTCGGCGCCCTCGCCCTCGCCGTGCGAGTAGATGCGTACGTCACGCCGTCCGTCCTGGGCGGCGGCGCTGACCACCACCTGGACCCGTACGGCGCCGGCGGCAGGAAGCGCCAGTGGCGTCTGGAGGGCAAGTTCGTCCACACCGCCGCAACCCACCTCGTCGGCGGCGCGCAGTGCCCATTCGAGGAGCGCGGCGCCGGGCGCGAGGACCACGCCGCCCACGACGTGCTCGGCGAGCCAGCCGTGTGACTGGGCCGAGAGACGGCCCGTCAGCACGTGCGAGCTGCCGTCGGCGAGTTCGACGGCCGCGCCGAGCAGCGGGTGCCCGGCAGAGCTGAGCCCCAGGTCAGTGGGGTCGCCGCCGCGTCCGCCGGTCCCGCTGAGCCAGTACCGCTGGCGCTGGAAGGCGTACGTGGGCAACTCCACGGTTCCCGGCCGCGGTGCGTCCGGGAACCAGCGGCCCCACTCCACGTCCAACCCGGCGGCGAAGGCCGACGCCACGGACTGCACCAACTGGTCGAGCCCACCCTGTTCACGGCGCAGGGTGGGAACGGCGGCGGCATGGATGCCCGCCTCGTCGAAGGACTCCTGGAGCCCGATGGTCAGTACGGGGTGGGTGCTGGCCTCGATGAAGACCCGGTAGCCGTCGGCGAGCAGGACGCGTACGGCGTCCGCGAAGCGGACCTGTTCGCGGAGGTTGGTCACCCAGTACGCGGTGGTCAACTCGCTGGTGTCGATCCGCTCGGCCGACACCGTGGAGTAGAACGCCACATCGGCCGCGGTGGGTGTGATGCCAGCCAGCACCTCGTGCAACTCGTCAGCGATCTCATCAACCTGCGGGCTGTGAGACGCGTAGTCCACATCAATCAGCCGCGCCCGACCACCGGCTTCCTCCAACGCCGTCACCGCGTGCTGCACGCGCTCCGGCGGACCCGAAATCACCGTAGAACCAGGCCCGTTGACCGCCGCCACACCCACACCAGCAGCCACCTCACCAAGCCCAGCCAGGAAATCAACCGCCCTGTCCTGACTGAGTGCGAGCGACGCCATCGCTCCGCCACCCGCCAACTTGCGCAACGCCTTGCTGCGCAGAGCCACGACCTTCGCACCATCTTCGAGAGACAGCGCACCGGCGACGACAGCCGCAGCAATCTCACCCTGACTGTGACCCACCACCGCAGCCGGCTTCACACCCTGATCCGCCCACACCGCAGCCAACGACACCATCACCGCCCACAACACAGGCTGCACCACATCAACCCGACCCAGGTCCGCGGCATCCACACCACCACGAAGAACCTCAACCAACGACCAGTCCACATACGGCGCAAGCGCCTGCTCACACTCCGCAACCCGCGCCGCAAACACCGGCGAAGACTCCAACAACCCCGCCCCCATCCCCACCCACTGCGACCCCTGACCAGGGAAAACAAGCACCGGGCCGACACCACTGGCGGCGACCAGGTCGCCGGGGTGGGTGACGTGGGCATGAGGTTCGCCCGCGGCCAGGGCGGTGAGGCCGGTGAGCAGGTCGTCGTGTGTGGTGCCGACGACGACCGCGCGGTGGTCGAAGGTGGCGCGGGTGGTGACCAGGGACCAGCCGACGTCGACGGGTGAGGCGCCCGGGTGGGCCGTCAGCCGGTCGGTGAGCGCCTTGGCCTGGGCCCGTAGCGCCTCGCCGCTGTGTGCCGAGAGCACCCACGGCAGGACGGTGCCGGTCGCGGTGGTGGAGGTGGTCGGGGCCGCGGGGGTTTCGGCCGCTTCCTCGGCGGTCGGTTCGGGGGCCTGTTCCAGGATCAGGTGGGCGTTGGTGCCGGAGATGCCGAAGGCGGAGACGCCGGCGCGGCGCGGGCGCTGCGGGTTCCACTGCACGGCCTCGGTGAGCAGGCGTACGGCGCCGCTGTCCCAGTCGACGTGCGGGGTGGGTGCGTCGATGTGCAGCGAGGCCGGCAGCATGCCGTGGCGCATCGCCATGACCATCTTGATGACGCTGGCGACGCCGGACGCGCCCTGGGTGTGGCCGATGTTGGACTTGGCCGAGCCCAGCCATAGCGGCTGGTCGGCGGGCCGGTCCTGACCGTATGTGGCCATCAGCGCGTCGGCTTCGATGGGGTCGCCGAGGGTGGTGCCGGTGCCGTGCGCCTCGACCACGTCCACCTCGGACGAGGAGAGTTCCGCGTTGGCCAGTGCCTGGCGGATGACGCGCTGCTGGGAGGGGCCGTTGGGGGCGCTGAGGCCGTTGGACGCGCCGTCCTGGTTGATGGCCGAGCCGCGGAGTACGGCGAGTACGGGGTGGCCGTTGCGGCGGGCGTCGGACAGCCGCTCCAGGATGAGCATGCCGGCGCCCTCGGAGAAGCCGGTGCCGTCGGCGGCGGCGGCGAACGGCTTGCACCGGCCGTCGGTAGCGAGCCCGCGCTGCCGGGAGAACTCGGTGAACAGGTTGGCGTTGGGCATGACCGTGACGCCGCCCGCCAGCGCGAGCGTGCACTCACCCTGGCGCAGTGACTGGGCTGCCAGATGCATCGCGACCAGCGACGACGAGCAGGCGGTGTCGATGGTGACCGCGGGCCCTTCGAGGCCGAGGGTGAAGGCGACCCGGCCGGAGACGACGCTGAGGGTGTTTCCGGTGAGCAGGTAGCCCTCGGTGCTGCGCTCGATGTGCGGGGTGCCGAAGCCGAGGATGCCGGCGCCGGCGTACACCCCGGTGGGGGTGCCCTTGAGGGTGGCGGCGTCGATGCCGGCCCGTTCGACGGCCTCCCACGCCACCTCAAGGAGGAGTCGCTGTTGGGGGTCCATGGCCAGCGCCTCGCGCGGGCTGATGCCGAAGAAGGCGGCGTCGAACTGGTCGGCGCCGTCGATGAACCCACCCTGGCGCACGTAGCTGGTGCCGGGGTGGTCCGGGTCGGGGTGGTAGAGGCCCTCCAGGTCCCAGCCGCGGTTGGTGGGGAAGGCTTCGATGGCGTCGCCGCCGCTGGACACCAGGTCCCAGAAGTCCTCGGGTGAGGCGATGCCGCCGGGGAACCGGCAGGCCATGCTGACGATGGCCACCGGTTCCTGGAGGCGCTCTTCGACCTCACGCAGGCGTTGCCGGGTCTGCCCCAGGTCGACCGTGACCCGCTTCAAGTACTGACGGAGCTTCTCTTCCGTTTCCGACATCTGTGCTCGCTCCTCCATCAGGGCAGTTCACGGTCGATAAGCGCGAACATCTCGTCGTCCGAAGCGGAGTCGATGTCGCTGAAGTCAGATCCGCCGGGCCCGTCGGCGCTCTCCTCGTTGACCTTGCTGAGGAGGCCGGTCAGGCGTTTGGCGATGCGTGCTCGGCCCTCGTCGTCCAGGGCCAGGGCGCCGAGGGTGTGTTCCAGCCTGGCGAGTTCGCCCAGGACCGGGTCTGCGGCGTCCGGTCCTGCGGGCGCCTCGTCGGCGGGGGCGATGCGCTGCAACAGGTAGTCGGCCATCACCGTCGCCTCCGGGTAGTCGAAGACGAGGGCCGCCGGGAGCCGTAGGCCGGTGGCCGCGGAGAGCCGGTTGCGCAGTTCCACGGCGGTCAGCGAGTCGAAGCCGAGTTCCTTGAAGCTGGCGTCGGCGGGCACGGCGTCCACGTCGGGGTGGCCGAGTACGGTCGCCGCGTGGGTGCGGACCAGGGTCAGGAGCGTCCGCTGCTGTTCCGCGGTGGGCAGTCCGGCGAGCTTGCCGGCCCAGTCCGTCGTGTCGGGCTCGGCCGTTGCGCTGGCCGTGCGGCGGGTCCTGGCGCCGGTCGGGGCCGGGGTGGCCAGGCCGCGCAGGGGTGCGGAGAGCCCTTCGGTGGGTTGGTCGGCCAGGGCCCGTAGGTCGAGGTCGGCGGCGATGAGGTGGGGTGCGCCGTGTCCGGTGGCGGCGTCCAGCAGGGCCAGGCCGTGCGCGGTGGCGATGGGGTTGACGCCGGAGCGGGACATACGGGCCAGGTCGGCTTCGGCGAGGTGGCCGGTCATGCCGCTGGCGTCGGCCCACAGGCCCCAGGCGATGGAGACGCCGGGCAGGCCCAGGTCGCGGCGGTGGGCGGCGAGCGCGTCGCAGAAGGCATTGGCCGCCGAGTAGTTGGCCTGGCCGGGGCCGCCGAGGGTGCCGGCGGCCGAGGAGAAGATGACGAACAGGCCGAGGCGGTGGCCGGCGGTCGCGGCGTGCAGGTTGGCCGCGCCGGCCGCCTTCGCCTGCCACACCCGTTCGACTCGCTCCGGGGTCTGGGAGGCGATGACGGCGTCGTCGAGCACGCCCGTGGCGTGGATGACGCCGGTGAGCGGGTGGGCCGGGTCGACGTCGGCGATGAGGCCGGCGACGGCCTGTGCGTCGGTGACGTCCACGGCGGCGATGCGCACCTGGGCACCGAGGTCGGCGAGGTGGTCGGCGAGTTCGTCGGCCCCGGGCGCTTCGGCGCCGCGTCGGCTGACGAGCAGCAGGTGGCGCAGGCCCCAGGTGCGTACGAGGTGTTCGGCGACGAGGGCGCCGAGGGTTCCGGTGCCACCCGTGACCAGGACGGTGCCTTCGGGGTCGACCGTCGCCGGCACGTCGAGTACGAGCTTGCCCGTGTGCTTGGCCTGGCTGAGGTGGCGCAGCGCCTGCCGGGCCCTGGCCAGCGGCCAGCCGGTGACCGGTGCCGGCCGTAGCTCGTGGGAGACCAGCAGGTCGCGTACGGTGCGCAGCATTTCGCCGACGCGGTCGGGGCCGGCGTCGGGCACCAGGTCGAAGGCGGTGTAGCGGACGCCGGGGTGGGCCTCGGCGAGCTCGGCTTGCGGGCGGATGTCGGTCTTGCCCATTTCCACGAAGCGTCCGCCGTCGGTGAGGAGCCGCAACGAGGCGTCGACGAACTCGCCCGCCAAGCTGTTGAGCACCACATCCACACCCCGCCCACCAGTCGCCTCCCGGATCACCGACTCGAAGCCCAGATCCCGCGAGTTCGCCCGATGCCCCACATCAACACCCAACTCCTCCAACACACCGTGCTTGGCAGGACTCGCCGTCGCAAACACCTCAGCACCCAGATGACGCGCGATCTGCACCGCCGCCATCCCCACCCCACCCGTCCCCGCATGAATCAACACCGTCTCACCCGCAGCCAACCCACCCAAATCCACCAACCCGTACCAAGCAGTCAGGAACACCGTCGGCACCGCGGCGAGTTCGCGTAGGCCGAGTCCGGTGGGGAGGGGGGCGACCAGGCGGGCGTCGGCGACGGCGAGGGGGCCGAAGGCGCCTTCGAAGAGGCCGAAGACGGTGTCGCCCGGGGCCAGTTCCGTCACTCCCGGGCCGATCTCGGTGATCGTGCCGGCGCCTTCGCTGCCGCGGAAGATGCCGTTGCCCGGGTACATGCCGAGGGCGATGAGGACGTCGCGGAAGTTGATGCCGGCGGCGTGCACGGCGATCCGGACCTGGCCCGCCGCGAGCGGTTCCAGGACCTCGGGACAGGCGAGGGGGACGACGCTGTCGACGGTGGCGGTCCCCTCGGACGCCAGCCGCCAGGCGGTGGTGGCGGCCGGGCCGACCAGTTCGCTGCCGATCGCGCCGGCTCGCCGCATGCGCGGGGCGAGCACCCGGCCCGTGCGCAGGGCGAGTTGTGGTTCGTCCAGGTCGACGGCGCGCAACACCGTCTCCACCGGTGCCTGCGCGTCGGCCTCCGCCGCCGGGTCGAGGTCCAGGAGGACGACGCGGCCCGGGTTCTCGGCCGCGGCGCGGCGGACCAGGCCCCACACGCCGGCCGCGGCCGGGTCGATGGCGCTGGTGCGGGGGGTGTCGCCGGCGGTGCCGGGGTCGGTGTCGTCGGTGCTGACGGCGCCGCGGGTGACGATGACGAGGCGGGTGTCGAGCAGGCGCGGCTCGGCCAGCCAGTCCTGCACCAGGGCCAGGACGCGCTGGGTGAGGGCGAGCCCGGCGCCGGCCGCCTCGGGGACCGTACGGGCCTCTGTCCCGGCTTCGGGTACGGCGCTGAGCAGGGCTGTCGTGGGCGCCGGGGTGCCGGCGTCCAGGGCGGCGGCCAGGGCGGCGACGTCCGGGTGGGAGCCGACGGTGGAGCCGTCCGGGACGGGCAGCCCGGCGAGTTGGAAGGTGTCGGCGCCGAGGACCGCCCAGCCGCCGGTGGCCGAGCGGCCGGGTCCTTCGTTGTCGGACGGGGTGCCGACCGGGCCCCACTCCAGGGTGTAGAGGCCGTCGGTGCCGGGGGCGCCGGCGGTGCGGAGCTGGTCGGGGCGGGCGGCCCGGAGGACGAGGGCGTCGGCGCTGAGCACCGGGGCGCCCACCGCGTCGGCCACCACGACCTGGAGCGACCGTTCGTCGTCGGTGGTCGCCGCGCCGGGTGTGAGGCGTACCCGCAGGGTGCGGGCGTCGGTGGCCCACAGGGTGAGGCCGTGCCAGGCGAACGGCAGCCACAATCGGTCGGTCGGCTCTGCGGTCTGCTCGGACGGCTGGTCGGTGGCTTCGCCGGGGCCGGTCAGCAGCCGGGCCGGGTGCAGGGCCGCGTCCAGCAGCGCCGGGTGCAGGCCGAAGCCGTCCGGGGCGCCGGCCGCGTCCGGCAGTTCGACCTCGGCGAGCACGTCGGGGCCGTGCCGCCACAGGGCGCTCAGGCCCTGGAAGGCCGGGCCGTAGCCGTAGCCCGCCGTGGCGATCTGCGCGTGGAAGGCGTCGACGGACAGCGGCTCGGCGCCGGCCGGGGGCCAACTGCCGGCCAGTTCCCGGCCGCCTTCGCCGGCGGGTGCGGGCGGGGCGAGGACGCCTTCCGCATGGCAGGTCCAGGCGTCGTGGTGGCCGGCCTCGCGGTCGGGGCGCGCGTACAGCCGCACGTCGCGGCGACCGTCCGGCGTGGCGGCGGTGACGACGACCTGGAGGCGCACGGCGCCGTCGGCCGGCAGCACCAGCGGGGCTTGCAGGGTCAGTTCGTCGACGCCCCCGCAGCCGACCTCGTCGGCGGCGCGCAGCGCCCATTCGGCGAGGGCGGCGCCCGGTACGAGGACGGTGCCGGCCACCGTGTGGTCGGCCAGCCACGGGTGGGCGGGGAGGGCGATGCGCCCGGTCAGGACGTGGGTGCTGCCGTCGGCGACCTCCACTGCTGCGCCCAGCAGCGGGTGTCCGGCCGCAGTCAGGCCGACGTCGGACAGGTCGCCGAGGGGGCCGCGGTCGGCGTCGAGCCAGTACGAGGCGCGTTGGAAGGCGTAGGTGGGCAGGTCGATGACGCGCGGGCGGCGGCCGGTGGCGAACCAGGGGGTCCAGTCGACGGCGACGCCGGCGGTGAACGCCTGCCCGACGGAGCGGACGAGTTGCGCAGGGCCGCCCTGGTCCCGGCGGAGGGTGGGCACCGTGGCGCCGGTGGTTCCGCTCTCCTCCAGGGTCTCCTGGAGTCCGACGGTGAGCACCGGGTGGGTGCTGGCCTCGATGAACACCCGGTGTCCGGCGGCGAGCAGGGCACGTACGGCATCGGCGAAGCGGACCCGCTCGCGCAGGTTGGTCACCCAGTAGGCGGTGGTCAGCTCGCTGGTGTCGATGCGCTCGGCGGTCACCGTGGAGTAGAAGGGCAGGCTGGTGCTGGTGGGTTGGATGCCGGCGAGCAGCTCGTGGAGCTCGTCGGTGATCTCGTCCACCTGGGGGCTGTGGGACGCGTAGTCGACGTCGATCAGCCGGGCCCGGCCGCCGCTCTCCTCGCAGTGTGTGACGGTGTGTCGGACCTGCTCGGGCGGGCCGGAGACGACGACCGAGCCGGGGCCGTTGACGGCGGCGATGCTCACCCCGGCCGCCGCGTCGCCGAGGTCGGCCAGGAGTTCCACGACGGCTTCTTCGCGCAGGGCGAGGGAGGCCATGGCGCCGCCGCCGGCCAGTCGGCGCAGCGCCTTGCTGCGCAGGGCGACCACCTTGGCGCCGTCGGCGAGCGTGAGGGCGCCGGCCACCACGGCCGCGGCGATCTCACCCTGGCTGTGGCCGACCACCGCGGCCGGTGTCACACCCTGGTGGGACCAGACCTCGGCGAGCGAGACCATCACGGCCCACAGCACGGGTTGGACGACGTCCACCCGGCGGAGTTCGGCGGCGTCCACTCCGCCGCGCAGCACCTCGGTCAGCGACCAGTCCACGTACGGGGCGAGTGCCTGCTCGCACTCCGCGACGCGGGCGGCGAAGACGGGGGACGCCTCAAGCAGGCCGGCGCCCATGCCCACCCACTGGGAGCCCTGGCCCGGGAAGACGAGGACCGGGCCGGTGGCGGTCGCGCCGGTGGCGGGGGCCTCGGGTCCGACCAGCCCCGGGTAGGTCTCGCCGGCGGCCAGGGCCTCCAGGCCGACGAGGAGTTCGTCGCGGTCCTGGCCGACGACGACGGCCCGGTGGTCGAAGACGGCACGGGTGGTCGCCAGGGACCAGCCGACGTCGGCCAGATCGAGGTCGGGGTGGCGGGTGAGGTGGCGGGTGAGGGCGGCGGCCTGGTCCCGGAGGGCCTGCGGGTCACGGCCCGAGATGATCCAGGGCACGATCGCCTCGGCCGGCTGGCGACGGGCCTGGTCTCGCTCCTGGCCCTGCTCCTGTTCCTGTCGCTGGCCTTGCTCCTGCGACGGTTCGTCCGACGCGCCGTGCCGTGCGTCCTGGGGCGCGTCGTGTGCCGGAGCCTGTGCCGCGCCGTCTGCCGTGTCCTGCGGTACGTCCTGTGCTGCGCCAGCCGTGCTGTCGGACGGGGTGTCGGCAGGGTGGGACGGCGTCGGCTCGGGGACCTGTTCCACGATGACGTGGGCGTTGGTGCCGCTGATGCCGAAGGAGGACACGCCCGCCCGGCGCGGCCGGTCCCGCTCCGGCCAGGGGGTCTGTTCGGTGAGCAGCCGTACGGCCCCGGCCTCCCAGTCCACGTGCGGGGACGGGGTGTCGATGTGCAGCGAGGCCGGCAGCACGCCGTGCCGCATGGCCTGCACCATCTTGATGATGCCGGCGACGCCGGCGGCGGCCTGGGTGTGTCCGATGTTGGACTTGATGGAGCCGAGCCACAGCGGGTCATCGGCCGGCCGGTCCTGGCCGTAGGTGGCGAGCAGTGCCTGTGCCTCGATGGGGTCGCCGAGCGTCGTCCCCGTCCCGTGCGCCTCCACCGCGTCCACGTCCGCGGTGGTCAGTCCGGCGCTGGCCAGGGCCTGGCCGATGACACGCTGCTGGGAGGGGCCGTTGGGGGCGGTGAGGCCGTTGCTGGCACCGTCCTGGTTGATGGCCGAACCACGGATGACGGCCAGCGGGCGGTGGCCGTTGCGGCGCGCGTCGGAGAGCCGTTCCAGCAGGAGCAGGCCCACGCCCTCGCCCCAGCCGGTGCCGTCGGCGGCTGCCGCGAACGGCTTGCACCGGCCGTCGGTGGCCAGGCCGCGCTGCCGGGAGAACTCGACGAAGGTGTTGGGGGTGGCCATCACGGTGACGCCGCCGGTCAGCGCGAGCGAGCACTCGCCCTGCCGGAGCGCCTGCGCGGCCAGGTGCAGTGCCACCAGCGACGACGAACAGGCCGTGTCCACGGTCATCGCCGGGCCTTCGAGGCCGAAGGTGAAGGCGACCCGGCCGGAGGCGACGCTCGGCGTGCTGCCCGTCATCAGGCGGCCCTCGACGCCTTCCGGGGCGCGGCCGATGAAGCGGCTGCCGTAGTCGTCGTACATCACGCCGGTGATCACCGCGCACTGGCTGCCGCGCACGCTGGCGGGGTCGATGCCGGCCGACTCGAAGGTCTGCCAGGCGGTCTCCAGGAGCAGCCGCTGCTGCGGGTCGGTGGCCAGCGCCTCGCGCGGGCTGATGCCGAAGAAGCCCGCGTCGAACCGGTCGGCGTCGTGCAGGAAGCCGCCCTCGTCGGCGTAGCTGGTGCCGGTGTGGTCGGGGTCGGGGTCGAAGAGTTCGCCCAGCGGCCAGCCGCGGCCGGTGGGGAACGGGCCGATGGCGTCCGTGCCGGAGGCAACCAGCCGCCACAGGTCGTCGGGCGAGCTCACGCCGCCGGGGTACTGGCAGGCCATGCCGACGATGACGATCGGGTCCGCGTCGCTGACCTTGGGGGTCGCGGCGGGCAGGTGCACGGTGGCCGCGGCGCCGGTGAGCTCGGTACGGAGCATCGCGACGAGGGCGTCCGGGGTCGGGTAGTCGAAGATGACGGTGGCCGCCACCCGGATGCCGGTGCTGGCGCTGAGCCGGTTGCGCAGGTCGAGCGCGGTGAGCGAGTCGAAGCCCAACTCCTGGAAGGCCCGGCCGAGGTCGATGGTCTCCGGGGCCGGGTGGGCGATGACCGTGCCGATCTGTTCCCGTACGAGCTCGGCCACCAGTCGGTCCTGGTCGGCGGTGGACAGTCCCGCCAACCGGGCGGCGAAGGTGGCGGCGTCGCCGCCGCCGGAGGTCGCAGCGGCCCGCGGGGTGGCCGACACCAGGCGGCGCAGCGCCGGCGCCAGCGGCGCGCTGCGGGCCTGGTCGCGGAGGACGCCGAGGTCGAAGCGGGCGGGCAGCACGGTGGCGTGCGGGGTGGTCAGGGCCGCGTCCAGCAGGGCGAGCGCCTGCTCGGGGGGTACGGCGGCGACGCCGGAGCGGGTCATCCGGGCCAGGTCGGCCTCGCCCAGGTTCTCGGTCATGCCGCCGGCCGAACCCCACAGGCCCCAGGCCAGGGCGGTGCCGGGCAGGCCCTGGGCGCGGCGGTGTTCGGCGAGCGCGTTGAGGAAGGCGTTGGCCGCCGCGTAGTTGGCCTGGCCGCCGCTGCGTACCACGGAGGCGGCGGAGGAGAAGAGGGCGAAGACCGCCGGGGCGTGCTCGCGGGTGAGGTGGTGCAGGTGCCAGGCGGCGTCCAGCTTGGGTGCCAGGACGGCGTCCAGCCTGGCGGGGGTCAGGGTGTCGATGACGCCGTCGTCCAGTACGCCTGCGGTGTGCAGGACGGCGGTCAGCGGGTGGGCGCTGGGGACCGCGTCGAGCAGGGTGGCGAGTGCGGCGGGATCGGCGGTGTCACAGGCGGCGACGGTGACCTCGACCTGTTGGCCCGCATCGGCGGCGAGGTCGGCCAGCTCCGCGGTGAAGGCGTCGATGCCGGGCGCCGCCTGGCCGCTGCGGCTGACCAGGAGCAGGTGCCGGGCGCCGTGGACGGTGAGCAGGTGGCGGGCGACCTGCCGGCCCAGTGCGCCGGTGCCGCCGGTGATCAGGACGGTGCCGTCCGGGTCGAGCGTGGGCGCGGTGGCCTGCGGGGCGGGCCGGAACGGGGGCAGCCGTGGGACGCGGGCCGCGCCGGCGCGCCGCGCCACCGCGTCCTCGGCGCCCGCGACGGCCGCGGTCACCAGGGCGGGCAGGGCGTGCCACGACGCGGGGTCGTCGTCGGTGTCGAGGAGGAGCAGCCGGCCCGGGTGCTCGGCCTGCGCGGAGCGGACCAGGCCCCAGACGGGCGCGGTGGTGAGGTCGGCGGGCGGCTCGTCGGGGTGGGTCTGGACGGCGCCGCGGGTGGTGACGACGAGCCTGGCGGCGGACAACTGCGCGTCGGCCAGCAGGGTTTGGAGTTCACCGCGCGCCCGGTGTGCCGCGGCCCGCACCTGGTCGGGTAGCTGGCCGGCGGCTGCGTCGGGCGCCGGCTCGCGGTCCTGCTGCGCGGGGCACAGCAGGAGCACGGTGGTGGGTGGTTCGGCGCCGGCTGCGAGGGCCGCGCCGAGGGCAGCGGCAGCGGCGTGCCGGGACGTGCTGCCGGTGCCGCCTTCGGTGGGCAGTTCCAGGTCCGGGCCGGTCGGCCCGACGAGTGCCCAGTGCCCTTCGACGGGCACGGGCTGCGGGCCCGGGTGGGGCAGCCAGTCGAGCCGGTAGAGGGTGTCGTCGGCGGTGCGGGCGGCCCGCCACTGGTCGGCGGGGATCTCCCGGACGCCCAACTGCTGCACGGTGGCGACCGGGTTGCCCTGCTGGTCGGCGAGGTCCAGCCGGACCTGGTCGGCCGCGGTCGGGGTGAGGCGGACACGCAGCCTGGCGGCGCCGGTCGCGTGCAGCCGTACCCCGCCGAAGGTGAACGGCAGCCGTACGGTCTGCGGCTGCGGCGGCGCGTCGCCGCCGGTGCCCCACAGCTCTTCGAGCGGGTGCAGCACGCTGTCCAGCAGGGCCGGGTGCAGGCCGTACGCGGCGGCATCGGCGCGCTGCTCGGCGTTCAGGCGCACCTCGGCCAGGACGTCCCGGCCGCTGCGCCAGGCCGCGTGCAGGCCGCGGAAGGCGGGCCCGTAGGCGTAACCCTGGTCGGTGAGCCGCTGGTAGAGGTCGGCCACGTCGATGGGTTCGGCGCCGGCGGGCGGCCAGGGTGTGTCGTTCTGGGACGTCGGGGTGGCGCCGGGCGCCGTGGTGATGACGCCCGTCGCGTGGTGGCGCCAGGTGTCGGCCGTGCCGGTCGCGGTGGTCTCGTCCTCCGCCGGCCTGGAGTGGACGGCGATGGGGCGCCGGCCGGCCGTGTCGGGGGCCCCGACGGCGAGTTGCACCTGGACCGCCCCGGAGGCGGGCACGATCAGTGGGGCTTCCAGCGTCAGGTCTTCGACCAGGTCGCAGCCGGCGCGGCCGGCGGCCAGCAGGGCCAGTTCGAGGAAGGCGGTGCCCGGCAGCGGGACGGTGCCCTGGATGGTGTGGTCGGCCAGCCAGGGGTGGGTGCGCAGGGAGAGCCGGCCGGTGAGCAGCAGGCCGCCGTCCGCCGGTTCCACCACGGCGCTGAGCAGCGGGTGTTCGGTGGCGCCGAGCCCGGCTGCGCGCACGTCGCCGGTGGTGTCGGGGACGGGGCGCCAGTAGCGCTGCCGCTGGAAGCGGTAGGTGGGCAGCGGTACGCGGCGGGCGCCGGCGGGCAGCGCGGCGGCGAAGTCGACGGTGCCGCCGTCGTTGTGGAGGTGGGCGAGCGCGGTGAGCAGGGTGCGCGGTTCCTCGCGTCCCTTGCGCAGTGCGGTCGCGAACACCGGCTCACCCGGGCCGTCGGTGTCGGTCAGGGCGGCCTGCGCCATGGTGGCGAGGACGGCGTCCGGGCCGAGTTCGAGGTAGCGGACCACGCCTTCGCGGTGGAGGGTGCGCAGGCCGTCGTGGAAGCGTACGGGTTCACGGACGTGGCGCACCCAGTACTCGGGGTCGGTCAGTTGCCCGGCGCCGACGAGTTCGCCGGTCAGGTTGGAGATCACCGGCAGGTTCGGGGCGTGGTAGGTCAGCCCGGCGGCGACCTCGCGGAACGCGTCGAGCATCGGGTCGAGCCGCGGCGAGTGGAAGGCGTGGCTGACGCGGAGTCGCTTGGTCTTGTGGCCCCGGGCGCGCAGGGTCTGGGCGATCTCTTCGACGACGTCCTGGTCGCCGGAGAGCACGACGGCGGTGGGCCCGTTGACGGCGGCGAGCGAGGCCCGGTCGGTGCGGCCGGCCAGCAGTTCTTCGACCTGTGCGGCGGTGGCCTCGATGGCGGCCATCGCGCCACCGGCCGGCAGCGCCTGCATCAGCCGGCCGCGTGCGGCGACCAGCGTGCAGGCGTCTTCCAGCGACAGCACGCCCGCCACATGGGCGGCGACGATCTCGCCGACGGAGTGCCCGGTGAGGTAGTCGGGGGCGTACCCGAGGGAGGTGACGAGCCGGTAGAGCGCGGTCTCGACGGTGAACAGGGCGGCCTGGGTGAGACCGGTCTGATGGACCGGGTGGGTCGCTGTGCCGGCGGCCTCTTCAGCCCCGGGGGTGTGGCCGGCCTCGGCAGCCTCCTTGCCGTCGGCGGCCCGGCCGGGCTCGGGAGCGTCGGGGGCGAAGAGGACCTCGCGCAGCGAGATGCCGAGCAGCGGGTCGAAGTGGGCACAGGCCGCGTCGACGGCAGCGGCGAACTCCGGGTAGGCGGCGTACAGTTCGCGCCCCATGCCGGGGTACTGGCTGCCCTGGCCGGTGAACAGGAACGCGGTGTCGCCGGGCCTGGCCGGGCCCGGCGCCCGGGTGAGGTCGGGGTGCGGGCGGCCGTCGGCGAGCGCGTGCAGGGCCTCGGTGAGCTGGGTGCGGCTGGCTCCGACGAGTACCGCCCGGTGCTCGAACGCGGACCGGGTGCGGGCGAGCGACCAGCCGATGTCCCCCGGGGCGAGCGCCGGGTGGGCCGCCAGGTGGTCGGCGAGCGCGCGGGCCTGGTCGTACAGGGCCTGCTCGGTACGGCCGGAGAGCACCCAGGGCAGCGACCGCGCGACGGAGCCGGCGGCGCCTTCCGCGACGGTCTTCCCTGCGGTGGGTTGCTCCGCGGTGGCGTTCCCTGCCGTGGGTTGCTCGGTCGCGGCTTGCTCCGCGGTGGCTTGCCCGGCCGCGGGCGCGTCCTCCGCCGCGGCCGGGGGGGGCTGGGGCCAGGCCGGGGGCGGGTCCAGGATGAGGTGGGCGTTGGTGCCCGAGATCCCGAAGGAGGAGACGGCGGCCCGGCGCGGGCGCTCGGTGCGGGGCCACGGCACGGGCTCGGTGAGCAGCCGTACGTTGCCGCTGTCCCAGTCCACGTGCGGCGTGGGCGCGTCGACGTGCAGGGTGCGGGGCAACTCCTGCTCCCGCATCGCCATGATCATCTTGATGACGCCGGCCGCGCCCGCGGCCCCTTGGGTGTGTCCGATGTTGGACTTGACCGAGCCCAGCCACAGCGGCTGGTCGGCCGGCCGGTCGGGACCGTAGGTGGTCAGCAGGGCGTGCGCCTCGATGGGATCGCCCAGCCGGGTGCCCGTGCCGTGTGCCTCCACCGCGTCGATGTCACCCGGTACGAGCCTGGCGTTGGCCAGCGCCTGGCCGATGACCCGTTGCTGGGAGGGCCCGTTGGGGGCGGTGAGGCCGTTGCTCGCACCGTCCTGGTTGATGGCCGAACCGCGGAGGACGGCCAGCACCTCGTGGCCGTTGCGCTGCGCGTCCGACAGCCGTTCCAGCAGGACCAGGCCCACGCCCTCGGAGAAGGCGGTGCCGTCGGCCGCGGCGGCGAACGCCTTGCAGCGGCTGTCGGCGGCCAGCCCGCGCTGCCGGGCGAACTCGGTGAACACGTTCGGGATGGCCATCACGGTGACGCCGCCGGCCAGCGCGAGCGAGCACTCGCCCTGCCGCAGCGCCTGGGCGGCCAGGTGCATGGCCACCAGCGACGAGGAGCAGGCGGTGTCAACCGTCACGGCCGGGCCTTCGAGGCCCAGCGTGTACGAGACGCGGCCGGAGAGCACGCTCGGCGCGTTGCCGGTGACCAGGTAGCCCTCGGCGCTGCGCTCGATGTGCGGGGTGCCGAAGCCTGGCAGGGCGGCGCCCGCGTAGACGCCGGTGGGCGAGCCCTTGAGCGTGTGCGGGTCGATGCCGGCCCGCTCCAGGAGTTCCCAGGAGGTCTCCAGGAGCAGCCGCTGCTGCGGGTCGATCGCCAGCGCCTCGCGGGGGCTGATGCCGAAGAATTCCGGGTCGAATTCGGCGGCCTCGTAGAGGAATCCGCCCTGCCGTGCATAGCTCGTACCCGCATGGTCGGGATCTGGGTGGAAGAGGTTTTCCAGGTCCCAGCCGCGGTCGGTGGGGAATTCGCCGATGGCGCTTTCCGCAGCGGCCACCAGGCGCCACAGGTCCTCCGGTGAACTGACCCCGCCCGGATAGCGGCAGGCCATGCTGACCACGGCCACCGGCTCCTGGGATCGCTCCTCCACCTCGCGCAGGCGCGCCCGCGTGCTGTGGAGGTCGCTGGTCACCCGGCGTAGATAGTCGACCAGCTTTTCTTCATTCACCACGGAGGGTCACCCGGCTTTCAGCGATGTTCGCAACCAAGTAATTCATGACAAGCCAAGTTCGTTATCGATGAAGTTCACGAGTTCGTCCGCCGACGCGGTCTGGAGCATGTCCGCCGCCTCGTCCGTACCTGCCGCCGTTGCGCTCTTGGCCTTCCACGTCGCGAGCAGCGCCTCAAGGCGCGCGGTGACCGCGCCCGCGTCCAGGTCCGCGACGGCGGCGCCGGTCAGGGCGCTTTCCAGCCGGGAGAGTTCGGCGAGCAGCGGATCGGGGCCACTGGTGGCGGGCGGGGCGCTGCCGGGGGCGAGTTGGCCGAGCAGGTGCTCGGCGAGCGCGGCGGGCTCGGGGTGGTCGAAGACCAGGGCGGCGGGGAGCCGTAGGCCGGTGGCTGCGGCGAGCCGGTTGCGTAGTTCCACCGCGGTCAGCGAGTCGAAGCCGAGTTCCTTGAAGGAGGTTTTGGCCTGTACGGCGCCGGGGTCGGGGTGGCCGAGGACGGTGGCGGCGTGGCCGCGGACCAGGTTGAGGAGCGTGCGGTGCCGCTCGCCGGCCGACAGCGCACCGAGGTGGCCCGCGAGGTCGGCCGGGTCTTGGGCGGCGGCTGCGGTGCGCCGCGGGGCGCCGGCGGCGGCGAGGGTACGCAGCGGGGCCGGCAGCGCCGCGGCGGGCCCCCCGGCGCGGGCCCGCGGGGGCCGGCGGCGGGCGGGGCGCGGCGGCAGGGCGGGTGCGCCCGCC
>NZ_JBEHZD010001140.1:0-515 GCF_040240285.1 Streptomyces sp. HSW2009
TGGGTGGGTGTGGGGTCGGTGGGGGTGGGGGTCCAGTGGGTGGTGCGGGCGTAGAGGGCTTGGAAGGCGACGGTGTTCCAGTAGGTGAGGAGGGTTTTGCGGACGACTTCTTGGATGGTGGTGTGGCCGACGCGGCGGGCGGCCCAGGGTGAGCCGCCGGCGGCCATGAACCAGCGGACGGCGTCGGCGCCGTGTTGGTCCATGAGGGGGATGGGTTGGAGGATGTTGCCGAGGTGTTTGGACATTTTGCGGCCGTCTTCGGCGAGGATGTGGCCGAGGCAGACGACGTTTTCGTAGGAGGATTTGTCGAAGACGAGGGTGCCGATGGCCATGAGGGTGTAGAACCAGCCGCGGGTCTGGTCGATGGCTTCGGAGATGAATTGGGCGGGGTAGCGGGCTTCGAAGAGGTCTTTGTTTTGGTGGGGGTAGCCCCATTGGGCGAAGGGCATGGAGCCGGAGTCGTACCAGGCGTCGATGACTTCGGGGACGCGGACGGCTTGGTGGGTGCAGCCTTC
>NZ_JBEHZD010001141.1:0-506 GCF_040240285.1 Streptomyces sp. HSW2009
ACGTATGGGCAGGATCGGTCGGGTGGGCGGCCGTTGTTGTTGGGTTCGGTGAAGTCGAATCTTGGTCACACGCAGGCGGCTGCGGGGGTGGCGGGTGTGATCAAGATGGTGGAGGCGATACGGCGCGGGGTGGTGCCGCGGACCTTGCACGTGGACGCGCCGTCTTCGCGGGTCGATTGGTCGGCCGGGGCCGTGGAGTTGGTGACCGAGGAGTGCCCGTGGCCGGTGGTGGACCGGCCGCGTAGGGCCGCGGTGTCCTCGTTCGGGATCAGCGGCACCAACGCCCACCTCGTCATCGAACAAGCCCCTGTCCCCGTACGGGAAGAGCAGCCCGCTGCCCCAGCCCCTGTCGCCGCCTCGGGTCCTGCCTCCGCCGCCTCCGTGGATGCCCCGGCGCAGGGCGGTGGCATGCCGCTCGGTGGCGGTTCCGGTGTGGTGCCGTGGGTGGTGTCGGGTGGTTCGGTGGTGGGTTTGCGGGGGCAGGCGGGGCGGTTGCGGGAGTTTGT
>NZ_JBEHZD010001143.1:0-505 GCF_040240285.1 Streptomyces sp. HSW2009
CGACTCGGCCCGCTCGGGTGCGGCCGTGCCGCCGCCCCGGCGGGGGGGGGCCCGCCGGCGGGGGGGGGGGCCGCGGCGGGCCCCCGGCCCGGGGGGGGGGGCGCCGGCCCGCCGCGCCCGGCCGGCCACCCCGTACCGCTCCAGGCCGCGAGCCAACCGCCCCCACCGGCCCGGCCCGCCGCTGCGCGCCGCGCCGCGCCACCAGACCATCCCGTACCGCACCCATCCCGCACGCCGTGCACGCACGGTTCTTGACTGGGCGACGGGGCGTCAGCACGATGACGTGGGCCTCCTGACCGGGCGCCCCTCCCAGTGACGTGGGGCAAGGCGTCGCCGCCCCGTGCGGTGGCGGCCCCCCAGCCGCCGCCGGGGCGCGCCACCCGGACGGCGTTCGGGCCGGCGCTCCCCGCGGCGCCGCGGCCCGAAGGAGAGTTGCTGCTGTGCGACGGATGACCGCCGGGGCGCGGCCGGACCGATCCGCGGGACCCGCGGGACCCGCGGGACC
>NZ_JBEHZD010001144.1:0-495 GCF_040240285.1 Streptomyces sp. HSW2009
CCCCCCCCCGCGGCTCTGTTTTCCACCCCCCCCCGGCCACCCCGGCTGGCCGTGCGTCGCGTGGGCTCGGCAGAGCGCGCCGCGGACCGGGCAGCCGCCGAGGCGGCCCGCTCCGCCCACGCGGCCGACCGCCGGGCGCTGGTCGAACAGACCGCCCACGCCGAGTGGGTGGACGACCGCGAGCGCGAGCGCGGCGGCGTGACGGGGGCGAGCTGGGACCCGGTCCCGGTGCCGCTGCCCACCTACGTCACGGCCCCGGTCGCCCCCCGGGCCAGCGGCAACGCCGACCTCGGCGGCCCCGACGGCTGGAGCCCGACCCGCTCCAGCACGGCGGGCCCCACCGACGGTCCACCCGCGGAGACGGGCCCCGCCGACCCGCCCGACCCGGCGGACCCGCCCCGCCCCCCCCCCCCCCCCCCCCCGCCCCGGGGCCCCCCCCCCCGGGAGCCCGAAGCCCCCCCCCCCCCCCCCCCCCCCCCCCCCCCCGCGCCCCCC
>NZ_JBEHZD010001145.1:0-486 GCF_040240285.1 Streptomyces sp. HSW2009
CCCCCCCCCCCCCCCGGGCCCCCCGGCCCCCCCCCCCCCCCCCCCCCCCCCGGGGGCGCCCCCCCGCCCCCCCGGGGGCCCCCCCCCGGCCCCCCCCCCCCCCCCCCCGGGGGGGGGGGGCCCGGGTTTTTTCGTGTGTGGGTTGGCTGCCTGTCTGCCGGTTGTCTGTCGGCTGGGTGGGGGCTGGGCCGGCTGGCCGGGCGGCGTGGGTGGGAGCGGTACGGGCTGTCGCCTACGCCCGGCCCGTCGCGCGGGGCTGCCACAGCCAGGGGGTTGCGTCGGCGGCGAGGCCGAGTACCCGCGGGTGTTCCGTCTGCGGCCCCGGCGGTACGAGGGTCGGCAGGCCGACGGGGTGGAGCCGGGCGGGGGAGCGCTGCGCCCGTACGCCGGGTCCCGTGCCGTGCTGGAGGAGGGCTTCGCCGTCCCGGCCCCGGCCGACGGCGAGCAGGACGGCCCGGTGGGGCTGCCCGGCGTCGGCACCGCCGG
>NZ_JBEHZD010001146.1:0-479 GCF_040240285.1 Streptomyces sp. HSW2009
GCGGCGTATTGGTATCGGAATTTGCGGGAGCCGGTGCGGTTTGAGTCGGTGGTGGGGTTGTTGGTGGGGTTGGGGTTTGATGTGTTTGTTGAGGTGAGTCCGCATCCGGTGTTGGTGGCGGGTGTGGAGGATGTGGGTGCGGGTGGTGTGGTGGTGGGTGGTTCGTTGCGGCGTGGTGAGGGTGGGTTGGGTCGGTTTTTGGTGTCGGTGGGTGAGTTGTTTGTGCGGGGTGTGGGGGTGGATTGGGGTGCGTTCTTTGGTGGTGTGGGTGTGGGGTCTGTGGGTGGTTCGGGTTCGGGTTCTGGTGATGGTGGGTTGGTGGAGTTGCCGACGTATGGGTTTGTTCGGGAGCGTTTTTGGTTGGTGGGTGGTGGTGGGGGTGTGGGTGATGTGGGTGTGTATGGGTTGAGGGGTGTGGGTCATGGGTTGTTGGGTGCGGTGGTGGAGGTGCCGGGTTCGGGTGGGGTGGTGGTGTCGGG
>NZ_JBEHZD010001147.1:0-478 GCF_040240285.1 Streptomyces sp. HSW2009
GCGCGCCCGCCCCCGCGCCCGCGCCCCCCCCCGGCGCCGCGGCCCGCGGGGGGGGCGCGGCCGGCGCCCCCGCGCGCCCCCCCCCCCTGCCGCAGGCCCGGGGCGCCAGGTCCGCGCAGCGGTACCGGCAGGAGGCGGCCGAGGTGTACGCGGCGATGGAGTTGGCCCTGCCGGGCGAGGTGCGGGCGGAGAGCAGTTGACGGGTGCGGCGGGTGCGTGATCGTTGCGGCGGGTGCGCGGCGACGGGGCGTACGGGGCGGGGGCAGCGGGACGTACGGGCGGCTGCGGGGCGGTGCGGGTGCGCAGCGGCACGCGAGATGCGCAGGTGCGCAGGCGTGGGGATGCGGGGGCGTGCGGTCGGTTCAGGTCAGGGCCCGGGCGGGGGGCGGGGCGCCCCCCCCCCCCACGGTGGACCGCGGAACCCGCCCCCTTAGCCCCCCCGCGCCCCCCCCCCCCGCGCAGCCCGGGAGCCCGGCGG
>NZ_JBEHZD010001148.1:0-475 GCF_040240285.1 Streptomyces sp. HSW2009
CGGGCGGGGCGGGGTGCGGTGCCGGCTCGGCCGTTCGTGGGGTCGGCCGGGCCCGGCGGGGGAGCGGTTGCGGGGCTCGGAGCAGAGGTGGGTGGCTGGTCCGGTGGGTGTGGCTGGGTCTGCGGTTGGGGTTGCGGCTGGTGCTGTGGCTGGTGCGGCGGCTGTTCCGGGGTGGGTGTGTCGGCCCGGGCGGCGGGGGTGCCCGGACCTGGCGGCCGGCCCGTACCCGCCGGTGGAGCGGCCCCCGCGCCCTGGCCGGTGGGCTCCGCGCTGCGGGTCCACTCAAGGAAGGCGCGGCAAGAGGCACAGAACTGGGCGTCGGGCTCGTTGCGGTGGCCGCAGTCGGGGCAGGTCATGCCGGGCCCGCCCCCTCGTCGACGGCCAGGACCTCCACCCGGTAGCCGAGGTGCGCCGGCACCTCGGCCGCGCCCAGCCGGAGCAGGTGGGTCCGGGCGATGCGCTCCGGTTCTGGCCC
>NZ_JBEHZD010001149.1:0-467 GCF_040240285.1 Streptomyces sp. HSW2009
CCGTGCTCCGTGCTCCGTGCTCCGTGCTCCGTGCTCCGTGCTCCGTGCTCCGTGCTCCGTGCTCCGTGCTCCGTGCGGCACCGCGCCATCCGGCCTGGCCGGCCCCGTTCCCGGGCACGCCTGCGCTGGCCCCGTGCCCCGTACCCGTACCGGTACCCGCACGAATCCGCTGTTCCTCTTGCGCCCTGGCACCCCCACGGTGCCACCGCCCGAGGCCATGAGCTGGCCCGTACCCCGCGCCCGACACCGCCCCGTACCTCCACATATGCGGCACCGCGGACGTCTGCCCCGCGCCGCACTCATGCGCGTACGAACCCGCCCCGTCTCCCGCCCCAGGCGCCGAAACGCCCCGGGGGCCCCGGGGGGGGGGGGGCCCGGGGGGGGGGGGGGCGGGGGGGGGGGGGGGGGGGGGGGGCGGGGGGGGGGGGGGGGGGGGGGGGGGGGGGGGGGGGGGGGGGGGGGGGGGG
>NZ_JBEHZD010000115.1:0-16852 GCF_040240285.1 Streptomyces sp. HSW2009
AGATGTGTAAACGAGACCGGGGGGGGGGGGGGGGTGGGGGGGGTGCGGGGCGGGGGGGGGGGGCCGCGGCGGCCGCGGCCCCCGCCGACCGGGGTGCCGTGACCGCCGCCGACGACATGGCGGCTGTCCCCGTTGGTGGGCAGGAACCAGTGGAAGGTGAGGCCCATCGGAGGCTCCTTTCGTGGCGCGGGTCACAGGGCGCGGGTTGCCCGTCGGCGTCGGGCGCCGGCGGCCGGTGAAGTGGCTGGGGCGGATGGGGTTGGACGGGGCTGGGCCGCGTTGGGTTGGACCGCGTTGGGTTGGACTGGGTGCGGGTGTGCGGGTGTGCGGGTGTGCGGGGCGTTGGGTGGGCGCGTGTCACCCGGTGGCGGCGAGGACCGTGGTGCGCCCTCCGAGCGCGGCCGAGAACTGGTCCACCACCTGCTCCAGGGCCCGCGCGGAGCCGGGTGCGATGGTGAGCGCGCCGTCGTCGCCGACCGTGAGGTCCGAGTCGAGCGTGAACCAGCCCGGCACGATGTGCGTGGCGCCCATCGAGCTGAGCACCGGGCGCAGCGCGTAGTCGATGGCCAGTACGTGGGCCGTGGTGCCGCCGGTGGCCAGTGGCAGCACGGTCTTGCCGGCCAGCGCGTACTGCGGCAACAGGTCGAGCAGCGACTTCAGCAGCCCGGAGTAGGCGGCCTTGTAGATCGGGGTGCCGATCACCACGCCGTCCGCCTGCGCGAACTGGGCGGTGGCCGCGGCGATCGCCGGGTGCCCGAAGTCGGCTCCGAGCAGTGCGTCGGCCGGCAGGGTGCGCACGTCGAGGGCGGAGACCTGGTGCCCGTGACTGGCGAGTCGGGCGTCGAAGTGCCGGAGCAGCCGTGCGGTGCGGGAGGTTGCGGACGGGCTTCCGGAGACGGACAGGACGGTGGCCATGGGAAGGACCTTTCGGACTGCTGGTGGAGTGCACGGGGGCGGGCCGGGCGCGGTGCGCGTCCGGCTCGGTGGTGCGGGTGGTGCGGCGCGAATCGGAGCGGAAGGGGGAAGGGGCGGGGCCGGCGGGGTGGTGTCCGGGTGGGTGGTGTTTCGGTTTGGGCCGTGTCAGGGGTGGCTGCGGTCGGTGGTTCGCGTTCGCTGTGGTCCGCTGCGGCGTGGTGCGCGTACGCCGTGATGCGCGTACGACCCGTTGTGCGTACGAGGCGTTGCGCGTTCGCCGCCCTACGCGGGGAGTTCGGACCGCTCTTCCGCTGTGGACCGTTCCTCGGCGGCCGGGCGCTGCCACAGCGTGGTGGGCGCAGCCTGCCGTACCGCAGGGGCGACCTCCTCGGCGAAGCGCTGGAGTTGCTCGATCTGCGCGGGCAGGCCGAGTCCCGAGCCGTCGACGGTGATGGACTGGAGGTCGTGCCGGTACGCCTGGTGGAAGTCGAGGATCTTGTCGATGATCTGCTGCGGGCTGCCGATGAGGTGCGGGCCGTCGGCGATGGCGTCTTCGATGGTGCGGAAGGGCGTGTTGTAGCCGGGCTTGCCCGCCAGATGCGGCTTGTAGCTCTGCCGCACCCGGGCCTCGTAGAACTCCTTGAACTGGGCGATCGCCTGCTGCGTGGTGTCCGCGATGAACAGGCCGCCCGAGCCTGCGCCCACGTACGCGGTGGCCGGGTCGTGGCCGTGCGCCGCGAACTGCTCGCGGTAGTGGTCGATGAGCCGGGTGTACGCCGGCCGCGGCTGGATGGCGTTGGCGCTGAAGAGCGGGTCACCGTGTTTGGCGGCGAGTTCGGGGGAGTTCAGGCTGGTGGCCGAGCCGTGCCAGATGCGCGGCGGGCGCCGGCCGTACGGGCGGGGGATGGTGGTGACCTCGCTGAGGGGCGGGCGGAACTCGCCCTGCCAGCTCACCTCCTCCTCCCGCCACAGTCTGCGCAGCAGCTCGTACTTCTCGGCCTGGTACTCCCACTGGTGCTCCTCCTGGAGGCCGAAGAGGTCGAAGTGCCCCATCTCGGCGCCCTTTCCCACCACCAACTCCACGCGACCGTGCGAGAGTTGGTCCAAGGTGGCGTAGTCCTCGGCCACCCGGACCGGGTCCAGGATGGCGACCACGGTGACGCCGGTGAGCAGCCTGATCCGGGTCGTACGGGCCGCCAGCGCGCCCAGCAGGACGGTGGGGCTCGACGACAGGAACGCACCGGCGTGCCGCTCGCCGACCGCATAGGCGTCGAAACCCCACTCCTCGGCGGCGACGCCGGTCTCCACCACCTCGGCCAACCGGTCGGCGGCCGGGCTCAGTTCGCCGGTCAGCGGGTGCGGGGCGTGCTGCACGATGGTCAGGACTTGGAATCTCACGAGGGTGCCTCCGGAGCGTGGGCCGGGCGGGGGTTGCGGGTGGGAGAGGTGGGGCCCCGGCGCCTGGGTGGGAAGTGGGCGCCGGGGCGTGCTGCGCAGGGTTACTTGTTGGTCCTCGGCAGCCCCGGCGGGTTGATCTCCGAGCGGGGCACGGCCTCACCGGCCAGGCCCCAGCGGTCCAGGACCTTGGCGTACGCACCGCTCTTGATGACCACGTTGAGCGCATCGGCCACCGGCTGGATCAGGCCGTTGCCCTTCTTGGTGGTCGCGGCGATCAGGCCCTGGATGGTCTTGCCGCCGCCCGAGTAGGTGCCCACGACCTCGGTCTTGCCGGTGGCGGCGGCCCGGTAGGCGGCGCTCGGGTTGGGGCCGAGGTAGAGGTCGATGCGGCCGGAGGCGAGCGCCAGGTTGGTGTCGGTCTGGCTCTGGTAGTACTTGATGTTCACCGGCTTGCGGCCGGCCTGCTCGTTCTCCTTGCTCCACTCCACCAACAGCTTCTCCTGGTTGGTGCCCGAGCCCACCGCGACCGTCTTGCCCGCCACGTCGCTGGGGCCGCTGACCTTGAAGCCGCTGCCCTTCTTGGCCTCGAAGGCGAGGTCGTCCTTGCGGTAGGTGGCGAAGTCGTAGATGTCCTTGCGCTCTTCGGTGACGGTGATGTTGTTGAGGCCGATGTCGAACTTGCCGCTGGACAGGCCGACGAAGATGTTCTCCCAGGAGGCCGGGGCGGACTGGAGCTTGAGCCCGAGGACGTCGGCCACCAGGTGCGCGATGTCGGTCTCGACGCCGATGACGGTCTTGTTGTCGTTGGCGTAGAAGTTGAGCGGTGCGGAGGAGTCGGACGAGGTGACCAGTTTGAGAGTGCCCCGGTCGCGGATCTCGGCGGGCACCTTGGCGGCGATGGCGTCCACCTTGGGCGTCGTGACGCGTCTCTGATCCGGACTGATATTGATCTTGGTGCGGGTACCCGAGGTGGCGGCGACCTCGGTGGAACCGCCCTCGGATGGGTTGCCGCACGCGGCGAGCGTGAGGGAGCCGGCGAGGGTGATCGTCGCCGCTGCGGTACGGGTCCAGAGGGTGGTGGTGCGCATGGGTGTCTCCTTGCCTACGGGCGAGGCGTGGCGGTGGTGGGTGGCTGGTGGGTTGCCATGGCCGTTGCCGGGGTGGCTGGGGTTGCTGGGTTGGGTGGCCGGCAGGGTTGCGGACTGCCTGGGGGCGCCGGGGTGCCGGGCTGCGGGTGCGGCAGGGTTACGGGATGGCTGGGTTGTGGGTGTGGCAGGGCCGTGGCTTGCCGGGGTGTCGGGGGTGCCGGGTGTGTCGTCGTCGGGGGCCGGTGGCGAGGGGCTCGCTGAGCCTGCGAGCGGCGGCCGGCCATAGCACCTCGACCGGTCATAGCACCTCGACCTGTCAGAGCACCTTGGACAGGAAGGCGCGGGTGCGTTCGTGGCGGGGGCTGTCCAGGACGGCGGCGGGCGGGCCCTGCTCCACGATGACCCCGCCGTCGATGAAGACCACCGTGTCGGCGACCTCGCGGGCGAAGCCGATTTCGTGGGTGACCACCACCATCGTGGTGCCGCTCCGCGCCAGCCCCTTGATGACTTCGAGTACCTCGCCCACCAGCTCCGGGTCGAGCGCCGAGGTCGGCTCGTCGAACAGCAGCACCTTCGGTTCCAGGGCCAGCGCCCGGGCGATCGCCACCCGCTGTTGCTGCCCGCCCGAGAGCTGGCGCGGATAGCTGCCCGCCTTGTCGGCGAGGCCGACCCGCTCCAACAGCCGCTCCGCCCGCGCCACCGCCTCCTTGCGGGGCAGCCGCAGTGCCGACAGCGGCGCCTCGATGATGTTGTCGAGCGCGGTCAGGTGCGGGAAGAGATGGAAGTTCTGGAAGACGAACCCGATGTGGGTGCGCTGCCGCAGGACGTCCTTCTCGCGCAGCTCGTACAGCTTGTCGCCGGAGCGCCGGTAGCCGATCAGCTCGCCGTCGATGCTGATCGACCCCCGGTTGACCTTCTCCAGGTGGTTGATGGCCCGCAGCAGGGTGGACTTGCCCGACCCGGAGGGGCCGAGGACCACGGTGACCTCACCCGCCCGCACCTGGAGGTCGACGCCGCGCAGCACCTTCTGCGGCCCGAAGCTCTTGTGGACGCCGCGGACGTCCACCATCACCGCGCTCATGCGGCACCTCCCGCAGGGTTGGTCGGCCGTTCCTGTGCCGCGGACCGCAGTTGGGTGGCGAAGCGGCGGGCGCGTTGCAGCGGGGTCGGCGGTGGGGTGCGGTTGGTGCCCCGGGCGAAGCGCCGCTCGACGTAGTACTGGGCGACCGAGAGCACCGAGGTCAGGAAGACGTACCAGGCGGTGGCGACCATCAGCAGCGGAATCACGTGCCCGTTGCGCCCGTAGATCACCTGCGCCTGGTAGAAGAGCTCGCCGATCGCCATCACGTACACCACCGACGTGCCCTTGAGCAGGCTGATGATCTCGTTGCCGGCCGTGGGCAGGATCGCCCGCATGGCCTGCGGCAGGATGATGCGCCGGATCTGTCGAAGGCGCGGGATGCCGAGCGCAGCCGCCGCCTCCAACTGGCCCTGGTCGACGGAGATCACGCCGCCGCGCACGATCTCGGCGGAGTACGCGGCCTGGTGCAGCGAAAGACCGATGAGCGCGGCGCCGATGGTGCCGATCAGGTCGTTGCTGTTGACCGACCAGAACACCGGGCCGAACGGAATGCCGAGCCCGAGCCGCTCGTACAGGGCGCTCAGATTGAACCAGAACACCAACTGCACGATCATCGGAATGGACCGGAAGATCCAGATGTATCCCCACGCAACGGTCCGTAGCACCGGGTTCTGCGAGAGCCGCATGAACGCCAGCACGGTGCCCAGCAGGAACCCCAACCCCGTTGCGTACGCCGTGAGTTGGAGGGTCATCCCGACCGCCTGCACGATCGAGTCGGAGAGTACGTAGGCGCGGAAGACGTCCCACTCCCAGACCGGGTTGGTCGCCAGCCCGTACCCGAACTGCACCAGGACCACCAGCACCGCCACGGCCGCGGCCCACCGCCCGTAGTGCCGGGTCGGGACCACCTTGAGCGCGGTCGGATCGCCGTCGGACTCCTGGTGCGGCCCGCTCGCGCCGGGGGCGTCCGGCGCCGGCGCGGTGCTCGCCCCGGCGTCCGTCCCGGTGCTCTTCCCGGTGTCCGCCTTGATGCCCGTCCCGGTGGTGGTGCCCACCGCCGTCTGCCGGCTCATGACGGCTCGGGGTGGAGCTGGTCGGGGGAGCCGGTCGGGCCGTCGTGCCGCGCCGCGCCGGGCAGGAACTTCTCGAACGGCAGCGGGCCGATGGTCTCCGGGTCGGCCTCGGTGTCGAACAGCGCTGTGTAACCCGTGGCCAGGTACAGGCCGCGGGCCTCCGGCTGGCGCGGCCCGGTGGTCAGGTAGATCCGCCGGTAGCCGCGCTCGGCCGCCACCCGCTCAAGCTCCTCGACGACCCGCCGGGCGAGCCCGCGGCGCCGGTGCGCCGAATGCGTCCAGATCCGCTTGAGCTCGGCCGATGCGGCGTCGTAGCGGCGGAAGGCGCCGCCGGCCACCGGCTCGCCGCGCTCCAGGAGGAGGAGCAGCACCCCGCCGTGTTCGGGGGTGAACTCGGTGTCGGGGTAGCGGGTCAACTCGGTGTCCGCGTCGCTGCCGTAGCGCGCGCTGTACTCCTCGCCCAACTCCTGGAGCAGCGGTCTGACCAGCGGGTGTGAGACCGGGACGGTGATGACCGTCAGATCGGTTGGGTGCTGCGCCACGGAGGTCATGCGCCCACCGCCGCAAGGGTCTGCGGGCCGCGCGGCGCGCCGGCGGCGTCCCGCTTGGCAACCTCTTCGCGGACGATCGGGATGACGTAGCGGCCGAAGTCGATCGCGTCGTCCAGCAGGTCGTAGCCGCGCGCCGAGAGGATGTCGACGCCGAGGTCGTAGTAGTCGAGCAGCGCCTGGGCGACCGTCTCGGGCGTGCCCACCAGCGCGTTGGAGTTGCCCGCGCCGCCGGTGGCAGCCGCGGTCGGGGTCCACAGGGCGCGGTCGTAGCGCTCGCCGGCCTCGGCGATGGCGATCAGCCGCTGCGAGCCGGTGTTCTCCGGCGCGCCGCCGCGCCGGTGCCGCACCAGGCCCGCTTCCCGCCGCTCCCGGATGGCGCCGACCGTACGGTGCGCCTTCTCCCAGGCCAACTCCTCGGTCGGGGCGATGATCGGCCGGAAGGCGACCTGGATGCGCGGCACATCGGTGCGGCCGGCCGCCGCGGCAGCGGCCCGTACCGCCTCGATCTGCTCCGCGGTCTTGGCCAGCGGTTCGCCCCACAGGCAGTAGATGTCCGCCTCGGCGCCGCCGGCCTCGTACGCGGCGGGTGAGGAGCCGCCGAACGACACGCCAGGGCGCGGCTGTTGGACGGGGAAGACGTCGGAGACGAAGTCGTGGAACCGGTAGTGCTCGCCCTCGTGGTCGAAGGGCTCGTGGGTGGTCCAGATCTTCTTGACGATCTCGATGTACTCGCGGGTGCGGGTGTAGCGCTCGTCCTTGGTGAGCGTGTCGCCCTCGCGCTGCTGCTCGTGGTCGCTGCCGCCGGTGATGAAGTGCACGGTGAGCCGCCCGTCGCTGATCTGGTCCAGCGTGGCGAAGGTCTTGGCGGCGAAGGTCGGGTAGGACACGTTGGGCCGGTGCGCGAGCAGAATGTGCAACGTGTCCAGCTTGCTGGCGATGTACGCCGCGGCCGGGGCGGGGTCGGGCGAGCCGGAGCCGTAGGCGAACAGCACCCGGTCCCAGCCGTTCTCCTCGTGCGCCCGGGCGAGCCGGAGCGTGTAGGCCCGGTCGAACGCGGCGCCGGAGCGTGCGGTGGTCTCGGAGCCGTCGTTGGTGGCAGCGATGCCAAGGAACTCCACGGGCATGGGAAATGGCCTTTCACGCAAGGGGGGCGAACGGCATGGCGCGCCAATTGCCTTACGGGCAGCGCGACATGACGGGTGAGGTGGTGGTGGACGAGCAAGGCGCGAGGAGCGCGGTGCGCGGGGGAGCGGGGCGCCGGGTGGCGGTCCCGCAGGGCGAGGGGAGGCGGTGCACCGTACGTCCGCAGCGCCAGCCGGGGCGGACCGGTCGCCCGGCTGTGGCGTGCTGCGGTGAGGTGGGCGAAGGGGGGCCCGCGACGGGGCTACCGAACGAGGAAAGGGCCGATCACAGGGCCCGTTGCCGCCTTAGCGGCAACACGCGGCGGACCACACCCGACCGAAGTCGATGTGGTCGCGGGTGACCAAACGCGGCTGTTCCTTCACGAACCTAATGGACCAGGAGTTTATGGTTCCCGTCAACTATCTGCCCGGATGCCGGACAGAGAATGACCGCTTCTTGGGCGATATGCGTGCCGGGGAGTGGCCGGTGGCGGGGTGTTCGGACGGCTCGCGTCCCTGTTGCACGATGGGGAAGTTTGCGGTGTGTGGTGCGATATGCCTGCTTACTGGTGGCGGGTGGGTGGTGGCCGAGTTACGTGCCCCGGCGGTGTTGCTGCGGGGTGTCGCCGTGGGTGTGTCGGGGTGACGCCGAGGGGTGTGCTCGGGGGGTGGGGTGGGTTGTCGGGCGGATCGGGGTGGCCGCGTTTCGGCCTGTGTCGCGTACGTTGGTGGGGCGCCGTCTTTCGACCACGAGCCGCCGGGGCGTGGGGCGTTGGGCCGCTCCACCCGTTGCAGGCGAGGCGTGCGCGCGGGGCTGACCGGCGGCGGGGTTGGTGGCAGGGTGGGCCCGAGGAGTCTTGGACCCGCCGGTGGGTGGGGACGATGTGGGGTGGGTGTGCGGGGCTTTGCAGTGGCTGTTGGCCGATGGGCGGTGGTCGATGGCTGGTTGCTGGTTGCTGGTGTCGGCGGTCGGTGAGCGGTGAAGGGGGGCCGATGGTCGGTGCCGGGTGGCATGTGCGGCAGCGCGGGCCGTCTGTCGCGGTGCGGCGTGGCGTCGGGTCCCGGTGCCGGACCGCACGATGGCGGTCTGTGGGCCGAGGTTGAGACCAGGTCGGAACCGGGGCCGGGGGTGAGACCGGGCCGGGAGTGAGGCCGCAGCCAGGGCCCGGCCGACGACAGCCGGTGTCCTACGCGGCGGGCGGTTGTCCGTCCGCATCGTTCGGGGGCGGCGCGAGGGGAGGCAAGAGGTGGACGCGGAACGACCAGGTGTGGACGGTGGGCGCTCGCTCCGCTGGGGTGACGGCGCCGTTCTCGCCGTCGACCGGCGGGCCCTGCCCGGCGCGCACCGCACCCTGCGCCTTAGGACCGTGGACCAACTCATCGCGGCCGTACGCTCGTTCGCGATCCAGGGGGCGCCCGCGATCGGCCTCGCCGGCGCCCTCGGCGTGGCACTCTCCGCCCACCGGCACCGCACCGCCGACGACGTGGACGAGACGGCGGTACGGGCCGACGCCGTGCGGATCGCGGCGGCAGGGCGTGCGACGGCGCACCTGACCCGGGCGGTGCGGCGGGTTCTCGCCCGGCTGCCCGACGGGCCCGATGCGGTGCTCGCCGAGGCGCTCGCGCTGCTGGACGAGGACGCGGCCGTGCACCGGGCCGCCGCTTCGCGCGCCTGCGACCTGGTGCTCTCCCGGGTCGCCGGGCGGCCGATGCGGCTGCTCACGCACGGCGCCGCCGGCCGGCCTGCCGCCGCGACGGTCGGTGCGCCACTGGGCGCCGTCATCGAACTCGCCGGCCGCGGCGAGGTGCGCGAGGTCCTGGTGGGCGAGGCCGGACCGCTGCCGGGCGGGGCCTGGCACACCGCTGGGGAGTTGGCGCGGGCCGGCGTGGCGCACCGGCTGTGCGCGGACTCCGCCGCTGCCGCCGCGATGGCCGCGGGACTGGTGGACTGCGTGCTGGTGGGCGCCGAACTGGTCGCGCCCAACGGCGACGTGGTGAACGAGACCGGCACCTACGCGCTGGCCGTCGCCGCCGCCCGGCACGGCATCCCCTTCGTGGTGGTCGCGCCCGAATCCAGCGTGGCCCAGGCCCTTGCCGACGGCTCCGCCCTCGTCGGCGAAGAGCGCGAACCCGCCGGGGTCGCCCCGTTCGCCGGGGGGCCCAGCGCGCCGCCGGGGTCCGGCGCGTACCGTCCGGCCTTCGACCGCACCCCGGCCGAGTTGATCACCGCGATCGTCACGGAGCGGCGGACGTGCTGGCCGCGGCGCCGGTTGCCGCGCCGGCCGCAGGGGCCGGCCGTACCGGACGCGGGCCCGCGCGTGGGCGCGCCGGAGCCCGACTCCATGCGGCACCAACTCGCCCAATACGCACGCACGTTGTACGACCGCGGCTGGATGCCTGGCACCGCGGGCAACCTCTCGGTGCGCGGCCGAGGCGACACCGTGGTGATCACCGGGAGCGGGCGGCCCAAGGGCGAGCTGACCGAGCGCGACATGGTCGCCGTGCGGCTCGACACCGGCGCCGAAGTGGGTGCGGGGCCGGTGCGCGCGTCGGCCGAGACCGCCATCCACCGCGCCGTGTACCAGACGACCCGCGCCGGTGCGGTGATCCACGTCCACGCCCCGTACGCCTCCGCGACCGCCACCCGCGTCGGCCACCCCGGACTGCCGCGCACCCTGCCCGTCGAGCGCCTCGAACTGCTCAAGGGCCTCGGCCTCGCCGACCCCTCCCGCACGGAACTGCCCGTCTTCCCCAACTGGCCCGAGGTGTCCGCGATCGCACGGGACGTCGCCGGGTACCTGGCCGGTGCCGTGGACCCGCCGCCCGGGCTGCTCATCGCCGACCACGGCATCACCGCCTGGGGCCGGGACCTGGCCCAGGCCCGCGACCGGCTGGAGTGCCTGGAGGCCATCTGCCAGTTGCTGCTGCTCACCCAAGACCCGGCGCTCGCCGCGTACCACGAAGGAAGGTGACCCCATGACCCTGCTCCAGGTCATGCCGGACGACGCACCCCAGCGGACCCTGTTACGCACCCGCGACCACCAGCTCATCGCAGCGGAGTTGGCGGCGCACGGGGTGCTGTTCGAGCGCTGGCCGGTGCGCGGCGCCATCGACGCGGACACCGGGGACGACGCGGTGCTCGCCCGGTACGCCACCGAGGGGGCGCAGCTCAGGGCACGGGCCGGGCTGCGCCTGGTGGACGTGGCGACGCTGCTGCCCGAGGAGAACCCGGCCTGGCGGGAACGGGTGGCGCAGTCCCGCGGCACCTTCCTGGACGAACACCGGCACGCCGAGGACGAGGTGAGATTCTTCGCCCACGGCAGCGGCTGCTTCTACCTGCGCCTTGGCGGCCGGGTGTACGCGGTGCTGTGCGAGGCGGGCGATCTGCTGTCGGTGCCGGCCGCCACCCGGCACTGGTTCGACATGGGCCCGCACCCCGAGTTCGTGGCGATCCGCTTCTTCGCCCAGGAGGACGGTTGGGTGGGCGACTTCACGGGTGAGACCATCGCCCGGCGCTTCCCGCTGCTCGATGACCTGCTCGCCGCGGAACCGACCGGATGATGAGCGGGCTGCCGCGCGCCGTGGTCTGCGACATCGAGGGCACCACCGGCTCCGCATCCCACGTCCACCAGGTGCTCTTCCCGTACGCCAGGGAGCGCATCGTGCCCTGGCTCGACGACCGCCGGGGCACGCCGGAGCACGGCCGGGTCCTGGCGGGCGTCCGGGCGCACACCGGCCGGCCCGACCTCACCGCGCAGGAGGCGGCGACCGCGCTGGTCGGCTGGCTCGACGCGGACGTCAAGGCGCCGCCGCTGAAGGAGGTGCAGGGGCTGATCTGGGCGGACGGTTACGCGCGCGGCGAGTTGACCGGGCACGTCTACGACGACGTGCCGGCGGCGCTGGCCCGGTGGGCGCGGGCCGGCATCGACCGCTACGTCTACTCCTCGGGCTCGGTCTCGGCACAGCGCAACTGGTTCGCCCACACCGCCCACGGCGACCTCACCGGCCTGCTCTGCGGCTACTTCGACCTGCACAGCGCCGGCGGCAAGCGGCTCGCCGCCTCCTACCGGACCATCACGGACCACATCGGCGTGCCGGCGGGGGCCACGCTGTTCCTCAGCGACGTGGCGGACGAACTGGACGCGGCGGCCCGTGCGGGCTGGCTGACCTGCGCCGTACGCCGCCCGGGCGATCCGCGCGGCGACCGGGTGGCGGGCCACGTCACGGTGGCGGACCTGAGCCGGGTGCTGGCGCCGGACCCGCCGGGCTTGTCTGAACCGACGGACCCGGCGGGCGCGGAGGGGGTGGCCGAGGCCCGTTGACGCGGGCCGGTCGGGCGGGGCCGCCGGCCCGCGATCAGGCCGCGGGCCGGCCAGGGGTCAGTCCGCGGTCCGGCGGCGGACGGTGCGCTCCAGGATGCCGAGGGTGGCCCTGAGCGCGGACTCGGGGATCACCGGGAAGGTGACCCGACTGCGCCACTCGTCACCGACCTCGGACCAGTCGTAGTACGAGGTGACCCGGGTGCCCTCGGCGGTCGGCGCGAGGCGGTAGCCGAAGACGTGCCGGGGGTTGGGGAGGGCGAGCTTGCCCTCGACGGTCCAGGCGATCTCCACGTCCTGGGCGTAGCGGGTGATGACGACCTCGACGGCGTACTTGCCCAGCGGCCGGTCACCGAGCGCCTCCCGGTCCATCTGCACCGTGAACCGGTCGCCGACGGCGGTGACCCGCGCGCCCTCGGCGTCGATGAGCATCCCCGAAGCGTCGATGTCCACATGGCCCTGCGGATCGGCCAGCACCGCGAAGACCGCACTGGCCGGGGCCGGGATCAGCCGGGAGACCTCGACCCGCTCGGGGCCGGCGGGCAGCGGCGGCGTCAGCGCGGTGGCGGTGAGGTGGGCGCGGCCCAGGGTGTGGCCGGACATGGCGAAGCCGAGGGCGGCCGGGGTGGCGTCGGCCGGCACGCCGATGGTCGCCACGTCGAGCGCGTGCACCACCACGAAGTAGCGGTGCAGACCGTGGCCGGCCGGCGGCGCGGCGCCTATGAAGCGGCTGGTGCCGGCGTCGTTGCGGAGCGCGAAGGCGCCGGCGGGCAGCCCGGCACCCGACTCGTCGCCGGCGTCGGCGGCGAGTTCGGTGACGGAGGCGGGGATGTCGGCGACCGCCCAGTGCCAGAACCCGGAGCCGGTGGGCGCGTCGGGGTCGAAGACGGTGACGGCGTAGCTCTTGGTGCCCGCGGGGGCGCCGTGCCAGGCGAGGTGCGGGGAGACGTCCTGCCCGCCGGGCACGCCGAAGATCCCGGAGTACTGCGCGGCCGGCCAGGGCCTGCCGGTGGTGACGGTGTTGCTGGTGACGGTGAAGGAGGCCGCCTCCGGGAGGCGGGCGAACGGGTCGTTGGCGCTCATCGCGTCGTTCCTTTCGAACCGTGCGGGGAGTGGGCGACGGGGCGGCTGGCGTGCGAGCGGCGGCGGACCGCCGACCACCGGGTGGGCGGGCGTGGGCTGTTGGTACGGGCTCTGTCGGCGTGCCGCCCCGCTTGTCGCCCGGTTGATCGACCATAACATTGATAATCGATTATTAGGGTTGGGCCTGGCCCGGGTTGGCTCGGACGGTCCGGGTGCGGGCCCGTTCTCCCGCGTACGACCGTGTGCCGCGGACGAACTCGCCGCCGCACGCCACCAGAACCACGGTCGACGCCCGTGAATCGTCCCCTCCCCACGGCCCGACCGGCGGCTTTCGGCCAGTGCACTGCGATGCGTGACGAGGTTCCATGCCGGGGTGCGGGGTGCGGGGTGCGGGCGCCGGGACGTCGGCGTGACGAGGAGATGGGGCGAGGGGGCGAGGGAACGGAGAGGCGAGAGGGCGCCGCCGGCCGGCCCGGCTGCACCACAGCCGGCCGAGGGCGCCGCACCGCGCCGGGCCATCCACGGCCCGCTCCACCGCAACCGCAGCCCTCAGAACCCGCAGCGCGTCGCAGGTGGGGGCGGGTGTGGGCGGTGGAAGTCGATGCGGTAAGCAGGTGCCAGCGACCATGAACCGACCACGAGGGGGAACACCGCGATGCCGCTCCGCTGCGCCGTGCTCAACGACTTCCAGGGTGCCGCCGCCACCAGCGCCGACTGGGCCGTACTCGGCGACGACGTACAGGTCGTCAGCTTCGCCGACGCGTTGCGGACGGAGGACGAACTCGCCGCCGCGCTGGCCGAATTCGACATCGTGGTGACGCTGCGCGAGCGGGTGGCCTTCCCCGCCTCGCTCATCGCCCGGCTGCCCAGGCTGCGGCTGATCGTCGCCTCCGGCATGCGCAACTCCGTCATCGACTTCGCCGCCACCGCGGCCCACGGGGTGACCGTCTGCGGCACCCAGAGCTCTTCGACCCCGCCGGTCGAGCTGACCTGGGCGCTGCTGCTCGGCCTGGCCCGCGGCATCGTGCCGGAGAACGAGACGCTGCGGGCCGGCGGCCCCTGGCAGAGCACCGTCGGCGCCGACCTCGCGGGCCAGCGGCTCGGGCTGATCGGCCTCGGGAAGATCGGCAGCCGGGTCGCCGCGGTCGGCCGGGCCTTCGACATGGACGTCGTGGCCTGGAGCCAGAACCTCACCGCAGAGCGCACCGCCAAGGTCGGCGTCGGCCACGCCGGCTCGCTGGCCGAACTGCTGCGCAGCAGCGACTTCGTCTCGGTGCACCTGGTGCTCGGCGACCGCAGCCGCGGGTTGCTGGGCGCGCCGGAGCTGGCGCTGATGAAGCAGACCGGATACCTCGTCAACACCTCGCGCGCGGCGATCGTGGACCAGGGGGCGCTGCTCGCCGCGCTGCACGCGGGCGCCATCGCCGGCGCCGCGGTGGACGTCTTCGACGAGGAGCCGCTGCCGGCCGACCACCCGCTGCGCTCGGCGCCGCGCCTGCTCGCCACCCCGCACCTGGGCTACGTCACGCGGAACAACTACCGCACGTACTACGGCCAGGCGGTCGAGGCCATCCGCGGCTACCTGGCCGGGGAGCCCGTGCGCCGCATCGACGGCTGATTGTCAGTGCCCCGTGCGAGCCTGAAGCGCATGACCTACTCACTCCTGACCGACATCGAACGGGCCGTCCGCGCGAGCTGGGGCGCCGACACCTGCACCCCGGAGTACCGGGACCGCTGGACGGCCGACAACCCGGCGCGCGACCAGTGCGGGGTCACCGCCATGGTGCTCAACGACCTGCTCGGCGGCGACCTGATCCGCGGCGAGGTGCACGTGGCCGGCGTGCAGACCGACTTCCACTGGTGGAACCGGCTGGGCATGGGCATCGAGATCGACCTGACCCGGGAGCAGTTCGCCCCGGAGGAGATCGTCAGCGCCGGCGTGATCATCCCCCGCCCGGCCGAGATCGTACGACTGCGCGCGGAGTACGAGCTGCTGCGGGAGCGGGTGCTGGCCAAGCTGCCCCGGATACCGGAGCGGCCGACGGGCGCGGTGAAGGTTGCCCCGCTCCAGCCGCTGACGGGCTGACCGCCTGGCTGACTACCCGGCGGGGCGGTCCGTGCTGGTTCGGCCGGCGCCGGAGCGGTCGGTGCCGGGCCGGTCGGTGGGAGTCAGCCGGTGGGGGAGGGGCCGGCCGGGGGGGCGCGGGGGGGGGCGGCGGCGGGGGGGGGGGGGGGGGGGGGGGGGGGGGGCCGGCGGGGGTGGGGGGCGGGGGGGGGGGGGGGGGGGGGGGGGCGGGGGGGGGGGGGGGGGGGGGGGGGGGGGCGGCGGGGGGCGGCGGGGGGGGGCCCGCCCCCCGGGTCAGGGGGCCGGCAGTGGCTGTTCCGTCCAGATCGTCTGGCCGCGCCGGGTGTAGCGGCTGCCCCAGCGGCTGGTCAGTTGGGCCACCAGGTACAGGCCGCGCCCGCCCTCGTCCGTGGCGCGGGCACGGCGCATCCTGGGCTGGGTGCTGCTCGGGTCGGACACCTCGCAGATCAGTGCGCCGGCCCTGATCAGACGCAGTTCGACCGGTCCGCCCGCGTACCGGATGGCGTTGGTCACCAGCTCGCTGACGACCAGTTCGGTGGTGAAGGTCAGCTCCGCCAGGCCCCAGTCGGCGAGTTGGCCGGAGACCAGTTCCCTGGTGCTGGAGACGAGCGCGGGATCGGCCGCGAGGGTCCAACTGGCGATGTCGCCCTCCGGAATGACCCGGGTGCGGGCCAGCAGCAGGGTCACGTCATCGGCCAGCCGGCTCGGCGGCAGCTCGGAGACGATCTCCTGCGGCAGCCCCGCCAGCGGCCGGCTCAGCACGTCGGCCCGCACCAGTCTGGTCCGCAGCTCCGCCATGCCCTCGTCCACGTCACCGGTGCCGCGCTCCACCAGCCCGTCGGTGTACAGCGCGAGGACGCTGCCCGGCGGCAGGACCAGTTCGGTGATCTCGAACGGCAGGCTGCTGACGCCCAGCGGCGGCCCCGGGTCCAGGTCGATGAACCTGGCCGTGCCATCCGCGCAGATCAGCGCGGGCGGCGGATGCCCGGCGCTGGCCATCACGCAGTGCCGGGTCACCGGGTCGTAGGTGATGTACAGACAGGAGGCGCCCACCGAGTCGGTCAGCGAGTTGGGCGCCCCGTCCTCGACGCCCGGCCGGTCGCTGTCCGCCTCCACCGTGAGCTGCAACACCAGGTCGTCCAGATGGGTCAGCAACTCCTCCGGGTCCACGTCCAGATCGGCCAGCGTCCGCACGGCCGTGCGCAGCCGCCCCATGGTCGCCGTGGCCTGCAACCCGTGCCCGACGACGTCCCCCACCACCAGCGCGACCCGGGCCGAGGAGAGCGGGATGACGTCGAACCAGTCGCCGCCGACGCCGCGCGAGGCGTCGGTGGGCAGGTACACGCTCGCGGTCTCGGCCGCCACCACGTCGGTCAGCGCCGGCGGCAGCAGGCTGCGCTGGAGCTTGACCGCGGCCCGCCGCTCGCGGGTGTACCGGCGGGCGTTGTCGACGGCGAGCCCGGCCCGCGCGGCCACCTCTTCGAGCAGCGTCAGGTCCTCCGCGTCGAACGGGGCGATCGCGTCCGTACGCCAGACCGTCACCCGGCCGGAGAGGATGCCGCGGGCGTGCAGCGGCGCCGTCATCACCGAGTGCGCCCCCGGCACGGCCCGCGCCCAGGCCAGCGCCTCTGCGCCGGTACGGGCGGAGGCGGCGGGCCGCGCATCACCGGGCCGGGCGTCGGGGCCCGCGCCATCACCGGGCTGGGCATCGGGGCCCGTACCGGCGCGCCCCGCAGCGGAGGCTTGGGCGCGGACATCCGTACCACCGGGCGGCGCGGTCTCCGCACCGGGCGGGGCTCCCTCCTCGCTGAGCGGGGCGGCCTCCCCGTCGAATGGCGCGGCCCCCGCAGCAGCCGGCGCGGCCTCTCCTCCCGCGGGCGCGGCCCCCGCACGGGGCGGGGCCTCGCCGGCCGGGCCGTCGCCACCCGCCCGCCCACCGTGCTGTGGCACGAGCCCCACCTCACCGGTGGCGGCCGGATCACCCCCGCGCCCGGCCCCCGCGCCCGCCGGGCCGGGGCGCAGGTCGACGATGAGCCCGCCGCGGCCGGCGCGCGGGCCGCCCGTGGGGGGGACCGCGTCGGACCGGCCGCCGTCGCCCGCCTCGGCCGCGGCCGGGATGTGCCGCGCCCCGGGGGCG
>NZ_JBEHZD010001150.1:0-463 GCF_040240285.1 Streptomyces sp. HSW2009
GCGCCGGGTTGGGCGCCGTTGCCGGTGCAGTATGCGGATTACAGCCTGTGGCAGCGGACCGTGCTCGGCGACGAGTCCGATGCGGACAGCGTCCTCGCCGGCCAGGTCGCCCACTGGAAGCAGGCGCTCGCGGAACTGCCGCAGGAGTTGGCGCTGCCGTTCGACCGGCCGCGGCCGGCCGTCGCCTCGTACGAGGGTGACCGGGTCAGTTTCGAGCTCCCGGCGGAACTCCACGAAGGGCTCAAGGAGCTCGCCCAGGAGCACCGGGCGAGCCTGTTCATGGTGCTCCAGGCCGGCCTGGCCACCCTGTACTCCCGGCTGGGCGAGGGGAACGACATTCCCCTGGGCACCACGATCGCCGGTCGTACCGACGATGCGCTGGACGGCCTGGTGGGGTTCTTCGTGAACACGTTGGTGTTGCGTACGGATACGTCGGGGAATCCGACGTTCGCTGAGTTGTTGG
>NZ_JBEHZD010001151.1:0-459 GCF_040240285.1 Streptomyces sp. HSW2009
CAGCAACCCGCCGCACCGAACCACCCCGCCGGTCCCGCCGGCCCCACCCGGCCGCACCAGCCGGCGCACGGCAACCCGGCCCACGGCAACCCAGCACAGGGCGGCCCGGCCCACGGCAACCCGGCACAGAGCGGCCCGACGCACGACACGCAGGGTCGGCCGATCAGCGTGCGGACGTTGGGGCAGGGCATGCCGTTCGCACCGGGCGCGGCCGATCCGGCCCAGGCGCAGCCACCGCACCTACCGGCCGTGGCCGGCGGTCAGCCGCCGCACGGGGCCGGCCAGCAGCCCGGGCATCCGGGGCAACCGGGGCATCCGGGCCAGCCCGCCGCGGGCCAGCCCGGCCAGCCGGGCCAGCCAGGGCTGCCGGGACAGCCGGGACAGCCGGCCGGGGGCGCCGTGGCCGGTTCGGGCCGGCGGCGGAAGCTCGCGGCCCGCGGCGACGCCACGCACCCGGAC
>NZ_JBEHZD010001152.1:0-458 GCF_040240285.1 Streptomyces sp. HSW2009
GTCCCGGCTGGCCGTAGGGCGCGCCGGCCGCCGGTGGGTAGCCGGGCGGCTGGGCCTGCGGATAGCCGTACGGGGCCGTGCCGGGCGGCGCCTGCGGCGCGGGGCCGGCCGGCGGAGGGCCTGCCGGGCCTGCCGGCGGGGCGCCGAGCGGCGTGGCCAGCATGGTCTGCGCGTCGTGCACCGAGGGCGCGGCGCGCCGGCTTTCGGTCCAGGCCCTCCCGTCCCACCAGCGCTCGGGGGCGGGCCCCGGGCCCTGGTGGTCGGGGTCTGGGTACCAGCCGGGAGGTGTCGTCATGCTCACCCCGTCACCCTATGGCCAGGCCCTGCGGTGCGTACGCCCCCGGGCCAACTTCCCTGCCGGGCCCGGCCGGGGGGGGGGGGGGGGGGCGCCGCGGCGGGCCGCCGCTGGGGCGGGGGAGCGGTGCCCGCGGGCGACCCGGGCCCACGCGAATATACGC
>NZ_JBEHZD010001153.1:0-388 GCF_040240285.1 Streptomyces sp. HSW2009
CCCCCCGGGGGGGGCCGCCCCGCCCGACCGCGCCCGGCGCCCGGACCGCCCCGATCGCCCGGGCCGAGCCGGCGATCCTGACCGCACTGGTCGCGTTGACCGCGCCAGCAGACCTGCCGGCGCCGACCGTACGGACCGCGCCGGCAGACGCGACCCCGCGGACCGTGCCGAGCGACCCCAGCGGGGCGTCGGACCGCGCCAGGACGGGCCGGCCCCTCGCGACCAGGGCCGCCCGGGCACGCGCGAGGGCGCACGCGATGGTGCCGCCCGCCGCGACGCGACCACCCCGCGGGACGCCGCCGCCCGCCGCGAAGCCCCCGCCTCCGACGCAGCAGCCGCCCGCCGCGACGACGCCCGGCCGGCCGTGCTATTATACACATCTGACGCG
>NZ_JBEHZD010001154.1:0-435 GCF_040240285.1 Streptomyces sp. HSW2009
CCCGCCCGCCCGGCCCCCCCGCCCCCCCCCCCCCCGCCCCCCGCCCCCGGCCCCCGCCCCCCCCCCCCCCCCCCCCCCCCCCCCACCCTCGATCTATTGCCAGCGGCCGGCGGGCCTCCCGCGAGCCGGTGACGGCCGGCGGGGCACGCTCCCCGCGCCGTACGCGGCACCCGCTGTCGCGGGCCCGTCGCGGAGAAACACGACGGTGGTCCGCCCGGCGCGCACCTCGTGTGCGCCGAACGAACCACCGTTCACTACCTTCAGCCCTGCACCGACCCGCGCGCCGACCCGCCGGTCACCGGCCGACGCGGCACCCCGCGCCCGGAGCACACCCACCGGGAACCCCGGCACGGGGACCACGGGCTGCCGGGCCACGCGCAACCCTCCGCGGTGGCGCGCCGCCCGCTCCGTGCCACCTGTCTCTTATACACCGCT
>NZ_JBEHZD010001155.1:0-449 GCF_040240285.1 Streptomyces sp. HSW2009
CCCCCCCGGGCGCGCGGCCCCCCCTGCCCCCCCGCCCCCCCGCGGGGGCGCGCTTCACCCGCCCCCCCCCGTCCACCTTGTCGGCCGGGCTTGCGGTGGGCTTGGTGGTGCTGGGCGAGGCGCTGGTGCGGGAGACCGCGTCGTGCTGGGCCTCGCCCTCCTTCCGTACTCCGTCGCTGCCCGAGTTGCACCCGGCCAGCCCCAGGCCGGCCGTGGCCAGCGCCGCGACCACGCCCCCGGTGAACAGGAAGGTCTTGCTGGGAGCCGGTTTGCTCAGGCCGCGCACCTGGCCGGCCCCCGAGCGTGGTGCCCGTGGTGGTCGCGGTGGCCGTGCGCGGCGCCGCTGCCCACCGGGCGCCGGTCGGCGTGGGCCGGGGTGTGCTCCACCAGGTCGTCCAGCGGCTGCCGCGGACGCACCACACCGGCGAGCGGCGCGGCACCCGCGGTCC
>NZ_JBEHZD010001156.1:0-445 GCF_040240285.1 Streptomyces sp. HSW2009
GGGCAGGTCATCACGCTCAACCGGGTCTCCGGCACCACCCGCCGCGACCTGTGGCCGGCCGGCCGCGGGCCGTCGGCGACCGTGCAGGTCGGCAACACCGACGACTGGCTGATCGCCATCGCCGCCGGGCGTGCCGTCGGCGTGAGCACCACCGCCACCGCCGATCTGCACACCTACCCGGGCGTCAGCTACCGCCCGCTGGTCGACGCCCCGCCGGTGCCGGTCCTGCTGGCCTGGACCGACCCGCCCAGCCATCCGGCCGTGCCCGATCTGGTCGCCCTCGCGCGCGAGGTCATCGGACAGCCACCGCCCGCACGACCAGCCACGGCGCCACCCGTCGCAGAGCCGCCAGCCGCAGCGCCACCAGCGGCGCCGATCGCCGGACCGTCCGGAGGGCCGACCGCCGAACCACTCACGGGGCCACCCGCCGAGCCATCCACCGAAC
>NZ_JBEHZD010001157.1:0-445 GCF_040240285.1 Streptomyces sp. HSW2009
CCCCCCACTCCAACAACCGCTTTACGGCCGCCCCCGCCATTTGTTTATACCCCCCCCCCCCCCCCCGCCGCCCACCCGGCGACCCTGCGGGACACCCACCCCGCAGACGTCCGCGGCGCGCGCGGCGCCGCCCGTATCGCGGCCCCGCCGGCTGCCGGGCCACGGCCGGGCGCGCGGGCGCTGGCTCCGGTCGTACGGCACTGCGACGAGTTCCGGCCCGAGCCGTGGATCATCGAGGCGTTCGCCCGCATCGCCGCCGGTGACCGGCTGCGTGCCCTGGCCTTCCGGCTCGAACGGGGCGATGACCACCGCTGGCGCTGCGCCGCCATCGACCTCGGCCCCGCCCCCGGTCACCCGGGCCCACGATGAAGCCCCGCCCCGGCCGCCCAGGCCTGTCTCTTAATAACCTGTCCGAGGCCACCACACGGACTCCGAAGGCGGTTGG
>NZ_JBEHZD010001158.1:0-443 GCF_040240285.1 Streptomyces sp. HSW2009
ATCGGGGTGGCGAAGGACCCGGCGCCGTTACCGGGGTAGATGAACAAGGTACCGTCAGACTTCGCACGGGCGGCGATATCCGCGGTGCCGTCGTTGTTGAAGTCGCCACCGGTGAGTTCTTCGAGGTGGCCCCAGCCCGTACCGGCCTGGATCGGGGTGGCGAAGGACCCGGCGCCGTTACCGGGGTAGATGAACAAGGTACCGTCAGACTTCGCACGGGCGGCGATGTCGGGGTTACCGTCACGGTTGAAGTCGCCACCGGTGAGTTCTTCCAGGCTGTCCCAGCCCGTTCCCATCACCCGGCGGGCTTCCAACGCGCCCGCACCGTTCCCTGGGTAGACGTACAACGTCCCGTTCGCCTTCGCCCGCGCGACCACGTCCACCCGACCATCACCGGTGTAGTCACCCGCCACGAAATCCGTCATCCCCGCATCCCCCGGCGG
>NZ_JBEHZD010001159.1:0-443 GCF_040240285.1 Streptomyces sp. HSW2009
CTGGTGGAACGGGTCACCACCAACCCCGAACTCTCCCCCACCGACCTCGGCTGGTCCCTCCTCACCACCCGCACCCACTTCGAACAGCGGGCCACAGTGGTGGGCAACGACCGCGAAGAACTGATCGCCGGCCTCACCGCCCTCGCCACTGGAGACACCCACCCGGCACTGGTGAGCCCCAGCACCGCGGAAGCCCCGGCGGGCGGTGACACGGTCTTCCTCTTCAGCGGCCAAGGCAGCCAACGCGCGGGTATGGGACGGGAGTTGTACGAGCGCTTCCCCGTCTACGCGGAAGCCTTCGACCAAGTCTGCTCCCTGCTTGACCCCCACCTGGACCACCCTCTACGCGAGGTTGTCTTCACCGGCGGGCCGGATGGGCTTCTGGACCACACCACATACGCGCAAGCCGGTCTGTTCGCCTTGCAGGTCGCGATGGCGCGGCT
>NZ_JBEHZD010000116.1:0-16860 GCF_040240285.1 Streptomyces sp. HSW2009
CACCCCCATCTACACAAGGTGTTTCGGCGGCAGGGGCAGATGGGTATAACAGCCAGGGCCGCGGCGGTGTCGGGTCCGGGTCTGGGTCCGCACAGCGGCCGGAAAGCATCGCATCGTCGCAGGTCAGCAGCGATTGTCAGAGGGGCGTCCTAGGCTGGACGCGTGAACATCTCAGAGCAGGTGGAGCAGGGGGCGTCCGCCGCCCCGTCCGCCTCCGTACGGCAGGAGCCCGCCCGGCCCCAGGGCCCGGCCGCGGCAGGCAATGACCAGGCGCAGCCCGGCCGTCGGTCCCTGGCCTGGCAGGGCATCGACACGCCGATAGGCCCCCTGCTGCTGGTCGCCACGGACCAGGGACTGGTGGAGGTCGTCTTCCACGCCACGACCGCGCGGGCCACCCGGGCGCTGGAGCAGGCCGCCCGCCGACTCGGGACCGCCGTGCCCGCCGCCCCAGAGTCCGACCATCGCTGGGTCGCGGAGGCGGTTCGCCAGCTCAACGCCTACTTCGATGACGGCCTCCAGGACTTCACGCTGCCCCTGGACTGGTCGCTGATCTCGGGCTTCAACCGGCGGGTGCTGCGCGAGTTGGCCGCTCACGTTCCGTACGGCACCGTGGTCGGCTATCAGGACCTCGCCGTCCGCGTCGGTGAGCCCGGTGCCGCCCGGGCGGTCGGGGTGGCCATGGCTTCGAACCCGTTGCCGATCGTCGTCCCCTGTCACCGGGTCGTCGAGAGCGGCGGCGGCATAGGCGGCTTCGGCGGCGGCCTGGAGACCAAGCGCACGCTCCTCGCCCTGGAGGGCGTCCTGCCGCAGCCGCTCTTCTAACACCCTGGTCACGCGCTCCCATCGGCTTCGCACAGGGGGCGCGGCCGGCCCGGTCTAGCCGGTCGCGGCGCCGTTCCACGCCGGATGCCGCGGCTTGTCGGCCTGTACGACGACGTCGGCGGCCTGCACCGGGTCCACTTCCGCCTCGTACCGGGCGAACGCGGGGAGCGTCCACCGGGCATCGTCCGGCGTACGACGGGCCAAGGCGGCCGGGGACAGTCGCAGATGGACGGAGAAGTCGAAGGGGAACCAATGGCCGAGCAGCAGCGGTCCCTGCACCACCAGTACGCCGCCGGGCGGCAGTTGCACGGCGGGCGAGCGCGTGGCCCGATCGGTGACCGGGTCCCACAGGTCGGGCAGCACCCGCCCGGACCCCCCTGGGTCGAGCGGGTTGAAGACCTCCCGCCACAGGGCTCCGGTATCGGTCCACCCCTCGTAGTACGTCTCGGCATCCTGACGCCCGTACTCGAAGCGCAGCGACGCGGGTCGCAGGAAACCGGCGGCGGCCACCACCAGGACGAACCGTCCGCGCAGCCGCAGGGCCTCGGCGAGCCGCGCCGCGAGCAACTCGCCCTCGGCGGCCGGCGCGCCGTCCACCGCGACCCGCAGCCAGGGACCACCGTCTTCGGCCGCGGTCCGCGCCACCCGATCGGCGAGCGCGTCGGTCAACCGTTCCCAGGAGATCGCTTCGAGCCGCACCCCACCATCATGCCGGCCCGCACCGGGCACTCGGCCGGCGCCTCCATCTACCCGGTCGGAGCCACGCCCACACTGGGGTGGCAGCGGGCTGCCTGCGGCGGGGGCGCTTCGCGACGGCGCGGCGGGCGGCAGAGCGGCGGGCAACGGGGCGGCGAGCAGCAGGGCAGTGGGCAACGGGGCGATGGGCAACGGGGCGGCGGGCTCGACCGACCCGCGTCATGCCGGCCGCGCCACCGGCAACGGCCCGCCCCAGCGGTGGGTCACCGACCGGCACGGCACCCGTGCCCCACGGTCTGGGCGTCGTCAGCGCCAGCCGTAGCGTTCCCGCAGTCGCACCACGACCCGGTCGAAGCGGGGGTGGTCCAGAGCGCAGGCTTCGCGCCGCATGCCGTCGGAGTGCAGGCGCAGCACCCGGTCCAGATCGACCCACGATTCCCGCCCCGCCCGGTCCCACGGCCCGGAGCCGATCGGCACCCACTCCCGGTCGGTGTCGTGCTGCTTGCTCGACAACTGCACGGCCAGCAGCGTCCCGCCCCGCTCGCGCGCGACGACCAGCACCGGCCGGTCCTTGCCCCGCCCGTCGTTCTCCTCGTACGGCACCCAGGTCCAGACGATCTCGCCGGGGTCCGGATCACCGTCCGGATCGGGGGCGTACTCGGTCCGTACCGGGCCGACCTGTCGGGGCTGCGCCTCGACGGTGGCCGACGGTCCATACCGGCCGGGGGTCGCGGGCGAATCGTTCGAGTCATTGATCGCTGACGTCATCCGCCCACGCTAGCCCGCGCGCCTCCCGTGGCCCAGGCCGCGGCCCCACCGCACGGACGAGGGCCCGGCGCGGCCGTGGCCACGGGGCAGTGCTACGGAGCAAACACGCAGGACAGAGCAGGTAGAACCGACAGCGCGCCAGGGGACGAGGCGCCGCACGAAGGCCACTCAGGTGGGGGGTACAAACGGTGACCCTGCGATCAGCGCAGCACCAACCCGTGCGCGGCCAGTACGGGAATGACCGGCTGGTAGAACGTCCGGCCGCCGACCCTACAGTCGCCGGTCTCACCGACGATGAAGCCCAACGCCTTGTCACCCGCGACGACAGCACCGCCGACGTTCGAAGGGTCCGCGCAGGCGCTGGAGGTGAACAGGCCGTTCACCATGCCGTCGGGGAAGGCCACCGAGACGTTGACCTGCTGCACGGTGCCGCAGGTCCAACCGAGGACCCGGCCCACCTGGCAGATCTGCTCCCCCACGACGGGGTTCTTGGCGCCGGCGAGATCGATCGTCTGCCCGTTGCCGAGCCGCACTTGACCGGGGAAGGAGACGTCCGGGTTGGTGTAGTGGATCAGGCCGTAGCCCGAGTGCGGATAGCCGGCCACCACCGTCGTACCGATGGGGATGGTCCGCTCGCGGTCGGCGAACCACTGGGTTCCCACGGCCTGCACGCAGTAGCCCGGGACGATGCCGTACGGATCATGGCCCTTGTCCGCGTTGAAGCCCACCATGCAGGACTTGCCGTTGCTGCTGTAGATCGTGGAGCCGCCCATAACGACGGTCTGCCGATCCGCGGCGGTGGCAGCCGGCGCCCCGGCGACGAGCAGCGCGAGGACGGCCAACAGAACCGCCACCCAGAGCGGGCGCGACAGACGGGCGAGAACAGGGGGATATCTCATGGTTTCCTCCCAGATCGGGCGAGCAGGAGCGGTACGCGGTCGCGCTGCACTGGTAGGGGGGCGCCAACTTGGCTGGCGCCGACAGCGGCCAGTATGGGGCGAGCCCTGACCACTCGGGCACCCCTGTGCGGCGACCCGCGCCGCCCTCCCTTCCCGGCACCCACGTCGCCACCAGGCTCCGGCCCGCACTGAGTTGGGCCCATCACCCGCACACCGCCACCTCGCGCCACCGCCCCACGCCCCGGCTCGCTCCCCCTCCAGGCGCCCCGACCACCCCACCTGTCCCACCGCTCACGAACAGCCCGCGTCTCTACGACAACGCCTTGCGGCCACATCGGCCATCTGCTCAGGCGCCCGCCCAAGGGCAACGCGATCCGTCTGGCACCCATGGGCAGGCACGGAAGCCTCGCCCGAGGCATACGCCACCGAGACATAGGGCTCCGATACGCCTACGGCCGTACGCCGCACCGCCGAAAACGCCCCGCCAAGCTGCCGACCCTTGCCCCGAGCCGGCATGCAGGCACCCCGTCGCACCGTCACCCCACCCACTCCCCGCAGTACCGTGGATTACGGGAGATGGATCGTCATGCTCAGAACCGGAGACGAGCCCGTCCACGCGCGCAGCCCGCTGCGGTTGCGGCTCGCGCTCGCGCTGTGGGGGCTGGTCTGGTCACTCGCCGGTGCGGTTGGCTTCGCCGTCGTCGGCCGGGTGGGGTGGGCCGGGGCGTGTGCGGTGGTCGTCGCCGTGACCGCTCTCGACCTCGGCTTCGTCGTACGCCACCTGCGCCAAGGACCGCACTACCAACCGGGCCGGGACGTGCCCCCGTACGAGCCGGTCAGCGGCAGTAACGTGCCGAAGCGCGGCGCCCCGAAACCGCCGGCCGATGGCGAGCACCACGGCACCGCCTGATCACCAAGGGGTGGGTGCGAGGGACGGATGTCTGGCCGATCACACGGCCAGGCCCTCGCCGGACCGGGGCCGTGGGCGGGGCGCCCGACCACGACGACGGGGCAAAGCCCAACCACGACAGACGGGCGGGGCGCCCGGCCGTAGTCGTCACGACCTCGGTGACCAGCACCGGGGTCGACGCTACGGGCCGGACGCCCCGCCCGCTCTCCGTCAGTTCGCCGGACCGCCCTCGCCGAAGCGCGCCGCCGCGACGAAGTCCGGGCGCGGATCGAGAGCCGCGGCCAGCCGGAAGTGGCGCGTGGCCTCATCGGGGCGGCTGGCCCGCTCCAGCGTGCGGGCCAGCGCGAAGTGCGCGAACGCGTTGTCCGGCTCCCGCTCCAGCACGTGCTGGAACTCCATCTCCGCAGCGCGGAGTTGGGCCCCCAGGAAGAAGGCCCGCGCCCGCAGGAGTCGGGCCGCGGTGTTGTCCGGATGCGCGGATATGACGGAGTCCAGCAGTTTCACGGCGCCGCGCGGGTCGCGCGCCGCGAGCAACTGCTCCGCCGCGCGGTAGTCGATCACATGCGTCTCGGGCGTATGCTGCCTGGTCACTGCCGTCTCCTCTCCCGGTTTCCCGGACACTGGTCGCCGGCCATGGGCGATGAAGCCGCGCCCCGCGGGCCGGCGCCTCGCCCTGCTGGCCCGGCGCCCGCGCCCTGGTGCGGGAAGCCACCACACCGCGTCCGCGGTACGGTGGCGCGTCAACACGCCTGACAACGACGGGCCCCGCCTCTGTATTCCCCTGCCCCCGGCCCCTCACGCGCCGGGGAACTCACCGTCCGTACGGGATGGGGTGTGTACGGCTCCGCACGCCGGTCGCTCCACGGGGCGCCACGCGCCCTGACCGAGACCGGGAACGACGGCGAGCGGCACGACACGTACGCACACCACCGCGGTCCCGTGGTCCCACGCCACCCCACGGAACTCGCGCGCCGGGCCGGTACTGAGGGTGGTGCGGAGGGTGCGCGTAGAGCGCCGCTACGCCCCCGCCGCGCGCTCCTTGAGTTGTTCCCAGACCTTCCTGACCTGGGGCTCCAGCGCTTCCAGCGGGCCGTCGTTGTCGATGACCAGATCCGCCAGGGCCAGCCGCTGCTCCCGCGTCGCCTGGGCGGCCATCCGCGAGCGCGCCTCCGCCTCGGTCATGCCGCGATGCCGCACCAGGCGGTCGCACTGCGTCTCGGGCGCGGCGTCCACGACCAGAACGAGGTCGAAGAGGGGGGCGAGGCCGTTCTCGGTGAGCAGCGGCACGTCGTGCACGACGATGGCCCCCTCGCCTGCCGCCTGTTCCAGTTCGGCAGAGCGCTCGCGCACCAGCGGATGGACGATCGCGTTGAGCGCGGCGAGCCGCTGTGGATCGGCGAACACGATGGAACCGAGCTTCGGCCGGTCGAGTCGGCCGTCGGCGCCCAGCACCTCCGGGCCGAACTCCGCCACCACCGCGGCCAGACCGGGGGTCCCCGGCTCGACCACCTCGCGCGCGATCTTGTCGGAGTCGATCAGCACCGCCCCGTACGAGGCGAGCAGCCGCGACACCTCGCTCTTGCCCGCACCGATTCCACCCGTGAGCCCCAGCTTCAGCATGGGCCAAGACTATGCGGCCCGGCTCGACTGACCGGCTGCGCCCGGGCCCACGCCAGCCGGTGAGCAGGGGTGTGCCGTCCCCGTACGTACCGGATGTCCGGTCCGCGCCGCCCAGACCTGCGGGAATCGCGTCCGGCGTCGGCGACGATCATGCGTCCGGCCACGGCGCTCGACACCGAGCCACCCGCGCAGCCCGGCCAGCGCGCACGCGACACAGCCCGACACTGGCTGGAGGGAGGGAAGGGAAGGGAAGGGAAGGGAAGGGAAGAGCCCGTCTCTCAGTCAGTGCCGGGAGCCCGGATGTCCCGGCGCGATCCGATCGCCTCACCCGGGAGCCGGGCCAGCAGCATCAGACGTGCCCGGGGGCAGCGGCCTCAGACGTCGCCGTCGCGCTCCGCCCGCTCCGCGAGGAACTGCTCCAGCTCCGCCCCCAACTCATCCGCCGAGGGAAGTTCGGCGGGCTCGGCGACCAGGCTGCCGCGCGTCTCCGCGCCGGCTATGGCGTCGTACTGGTGCTCAAGGCCGCGCACCAGGGACACCAACTCCTCGTCCCCTTCGGAGATCTGTCGCTCGATCTCCTCCTGGGTCCGCAGCGCGGCCGTCCGCAGGGTGTGCGCGACTCCGGGAAGCACCAGGCCCGTTGCCGCGGTGACCGCCTCAAGGGTCGTCAGCGCGGCGTCCGGGTAGGGCGACCTGGCCACGTAGTGCGGCACGTGCGCCGCCACGCCCAGCACGTCGTGCCCGGCCTCGCTCAGTCGGTACTCGATCAGGGACTCGGCGCTGCCCGGCACTTGGGCCTCGTCGAAGATGCCCTGGTAACCCGGCGTCAGGTCGACGCGGTTGCCGTGCGGGGTCAGCCCGACCGGCCGGGTGTGGGGCACGCCCATCGGGATGCCGTGGAAGTTGACCGTGAGGCGCACCCCGAGCCGCTCGACGACCTGCCGCACGGCCGCGGCGAAGCGCTCCCACTCCACGTCCGGCTCCGGCCCCGCCAACAGCAGGAAGGGGGCCCCGGTGGCGTCGCGCACGAGGTGGAGCTCGATCACGGGCGTCTCGTAAGCCGTCCACCGATCGCGCTCGAAGGTCAGCAGGGGCCGCCTGGCCCGGTAGTCCACGAGCCGATCGTGGTCGAAGCGGGCGACGACCTGGTGCGGCAGGCCCTTCAGCAGCCGCTCGACGATCTGCGCACCGGTCTCACCCGCGTCGATGTAGCCGTCGAAGTGGTAGAGCAGCACCAGCCCGGCGGAGTCGCGAGACGTTATCGCGTCCACTGCCGCGAGCCCGCTCGGCTCCCATGCGTACAAGTCCTGGGGTTCCAACACCGTGACCGCTCCTCCTCGTTCTCGTTGTGGCCAACGCCGCTGCCCCCGCCGGCATTCCCGGTGTCCGGTCCCTGCTCGAAGGTCTTGGAGCACCGGTGTCGCAAAGCGCTCCCCCAGGCTCTGATGCGCGGCGATCGCACCCCCCTGGTTGACGTCGCTCGGGGGCGCCCCTACCTTCCCCTCCCGGCAGGCGTTCACGTACCAGCCCCCCGTTCACCCACCAGACCGTTCACCTGCCAGCGCCCCTCCCGGCACGATCGCCCCCGACCCAGAGGCAGGCCCATGCGTACTCGCCCGATCCAGCACACCCCCGCCCACCGTCCGTACGGCCGCGTCGCCTTCCCGCTCGCCCTGCTCGGCTGTACGGGGCTACTCGCCACCGGCCCGGCCACGTCGGCCGCCGCGCATCCCGCTGCGCACACCGCGGCCGTCATCCCGGTATCCACCGCGCAGCAGCTCAAGGACGCTCTCGCCACCGCAGGCCCCGGCGACACCATCTCCCTGGCCGACGGCACGTACCGCGGAAACTTCAAGACCACCCGGGCCGGCAGTCCGGCCTCGCCCATCACCCTGACCGGCTCCGCCAAGGCCGTGCTGACCGCTGGCGGCGGCTACGGGCTGCACCTCAACGGCGCCGGCGACTGGCGGCTGCGCGGGTTCACCGTCACCGGTGGGCAGAAGGGGATCGTCATGGACGCGGCGAACGGCGTGCACATCGACGGCGTCACCGTGCAGGGTCTGACCATGGAGGGCGTGCACTGGCGCAAGTCGAGCGCCAACGGATCGATCAAGAACTCGACGATCCGGAACACCGGCACCGATGGCCGGGGCATGGGCGAGGGCATCTACGTCGGCAGCGCGGGCGGCACCTCGGACAAGAGCGATCACATCCTGATCCAGAACAACACGCTCGGCCCCGGCATCGGCGGCGAGAACATCGATGTCAAGGAGGGCACCACCGGTACCAGGATCATCGGTAACACCTTCGACGGCAGCGGGCTGACCGGCACCCACTACGACGACTCCTGGGTCGACATCAAGGGCAATGACGTCCTGGTCGAGAACAACGTCGGGCAGCGCACCACCAACGACGGCTACCAGACGCACGAGGTGCAGCCCGGCTGGGGCTGTCGCACCACGTTCCGCGGCAACAAGTCCGACCTGAGCGGTTCCACCGGGCCTGACCGGTACGCCATCCATGTCACCCACTACGACGCACAGCGCTGCCCGACCACGGTGACCAGCAGCAACACCGTCACCGGAGGCCGCGGACTGACCAACCCAGGCATCCCTGTACGCGACTGACGAGGCCCCGCCCCGCCGGCACCACGGTACGTGTGACGCAGCGGCTCAAGAGCGGGTGGCGACGCGTAGCAGGCGCGGGGACCCGCGGAACGCGCAGCACGGCGCAGAGAACGCCGAAGGCCCACCCCTCGTCCAAGGGGTGGGCCTTCGGCGTTGGCTAACTACCGCCTAGCAGGGGGAGAGCTCAGCTCTGCCCACCCGCCAGCTTCTCGCGGAGGGCCGCCAGCGCCTCGTCCGAAGCCAGGGCGCCGGAGGTGTCGTCCGACTCCGAGGAGTACGAGCCGCCGGAGACGTTGCCTCCGCCACCCGCACCGCCGGACGCCGGGGCGGCAGCGCCCTCGGCAGCGGCCTGCTCGTCGGCCTCGCGGGACTTGATGACCTGCGCCTGGTGCTGCTCGAAGCGGGTCTGGGCCGTGGCGTACTGGCCTTCCCACTCCTCGCGCTGCTTCTCGTACCCGGGCAGCCAGTCGTTGGCCTCGGGGTCGAAGCCCTCGGGGTAGATGTAGTTGCCCTGGTCGTCGTAGGACGCAGCCATGCCGTACAGCGTCGGGTCGAACTCGACCGAGGCCGGGTCGGCGCCGAAGGACTCGTTGGCCTGCTTCAGCGAGAGGCTGATGCGGCGGCGCTCCAGGTCGATGTCGATGACCTTGACGAAGATCTCGTCGTTGACCTGGACGACCTGCTCCGGGATCTCCACGTGGCGCTCGGCCAGCTCGGAGATGTGCACCAGGCCCTCGATGCCCTCGTCGACGCGGACGAACGCGCCGAACGGGACGAGCTTGGTGACCTTACCCGGGACGACCTGACCGATCTGGTGGGTCCGGGCGAACTGCTGCCACGGGTCTTCCTGCGTCGCCTTGAGCGACAGGGAGACGCGCTCGCGGTCCATGTCGACGTCGAGGACCTCGACCGTGACCTCCTGGCCGACCTCGACGACCTCGGAGGGGTGGTCGATGTGCTTCCAGGAGAGCTCGGAGACGTGCACGAGGCCGTCCACGCCACCCAGGTCCACGAAGGCACCGAAGTTGACGATGGAGGAGACGACGCCCGAGCGCACCTGGCCCTTCTGGAGGGTGGTGAGGAAGGTCTGGCGGACCTCGCTCTGGGTCTGCTCCAGCCAGGCGCGGCGGGACAGGACCACATTGTTGCGGTTCTTGTCCAGCTCGATGATCTTGGCCTCAAGCTCCTTGCCCACGTAGGGCTGGAGGTCGCGGACACGACGCATCTCGACCAGGGAGGCCGGCAGGAAGCCACGGAGGCCGATGTCAAGGATGAGACCACCCTTGACGACCTCGATGACGGTACCGGTGACGATGCCGTCCTCTTCCTTGATCTTCTCGATGGTGCCCCAGGCACGCTCGTACTGGGCGCGCTTCTTCGAGAGGATCAGGCGGCCTTCCTTGTCCTCCTTCTGGAGAACAAGGGCCTCGATCTCGTCACCGACGGCGACGACCTCGTTGGGGTCGACGTCGTGCTTGATCGAGAGCTCTCGGCTCGGGATGACACCTTCGGTCTTGTAACCGATGTCGAGCAGGACCTCGTCCCGGTCGACCTTCACGATGACGCCGTCGACGATGTCGCCGTCGTTGAAGTACTTGATCGTCTCGTCGATCGCGGCGAGGAAGGCTTCCTCGTTACCGATGTCGTTGACCGCTACCTGCGGGGTGGTGGCGGTGGTCTCGGTGCTGCTCGTCATGTGGGAAAGGGCTCCGGTACGGACATTGAAGTCGTAGGTACTGCTACGCCGAAAGCCCGTATCGCACTGCCGAAGCCGGCCAGCCTTTGAGGCGTGAACTTGACGACCGATCCCGAAGGGGGTCGCAAGCGCCTCGCATAACCGAGGGGACATACAACAGATGCAAGCGCAACCTGCTCCGTCTGAGGTACGCAGGCTCGCAGCGCAACTTGTAGCATACGGGGGCAGCCGGGCAGGGTCAATGCGCACAGAGCGCATGTGGAAGGCCAGCGCCATATGCCAGGCGCACGCGTGGTCCGGGCCGCCATCGGGGGTCACTCACGGTGTTCGCGGCCACAGGTCGATTCAGAGAGTACGACGACACCGACGATGAGCCAAGACCGGCGGCAGAGCGACGCTCCCGACAGCTTCACGACAGTCGGAACCGGCAGCCCGAGCCCCTATTCCACGCTGTCACACGCCCCGGCGCACGCCCCGGAGGCAAGGCCCGCGGACGCCTCGGACCTCGCGCGCGAGGACGCCGATGACGAGGATGCAACGGCCACCAGGCGGCGCGCGAGCAATACCGAAAGCAACCATGCGAGCCGCGGCTGGTGGGACCGGAACGCGGACGAGTACCAGGAAGAACACGGTGCGTTCCTCGGGGATGACCGTTTCGTCTGGGGTCCGGAGGGGCTCGACGAGGCGGAGGCGGGGCTGCTCGGCCCGGCCGAGGAGCTGAGCGGACGGAGGGTGCTGGAGATCGGGGCCGGAGCCGCGCAGTGCTCCCGCTGGCTGGCGGCGCAGGGGGCCAGGCCGGTCGCGCTCGACCTCTCGCACCGCCAGCTCCAGCACGCCCTGCGGATCGCCGACCAGCTCCCCACGGCCGCCCCCATACCCCTAGTACAGGCCGAGGCGGGCGCGCTGCCCTTCGCCGACGGCAGTTTCGACCTGGCGTGCTCGGCGTACGGGGCCATTCCCTTCGTGGCCGATCCGGTGCACGTGATGCAGGAGGTGCGGCGGGTGCTGCGGCCGGGCGGGCGGTGGGTGTTCTCCGTGACGCACCCGATGCGCTGGGCCTTCCCCGACGAGCCGGGCCCGGAGGGGCTTTCGGTCGCGGCCTCCTATTTCGACCGCACGCCCTACGTCGAGCAGGACGCGACGGGCCGCGCCGTCTACGTAGAGCACCACCGGACGTTGGGCGACCGGGTCCGGGACGTGGTGCGCAGTGGGTTCCGGCTGGTCGACCTCGTCGAACCCGAGTGGCCGCACTGGAACAGCCAGGAGTGGGGCGGCTGGTCCCCGCTGCGCGGGCGGCTCATCCCGGGCACGGCGATCTTCGTGTGCGAACGGGACTGAGCGCCCGGGCCACCGCTCCCCTTGAGGCCGCGGGCGCCGGTGCGGCGGCTGTCAGATGGGGCCGGCTCGTACGCTCCGTGACGGGCGCCCCCCGTTTGATCGCGCCCGCCGACCGGCTCTGAGCTGGCGTTCTTTCGGCCCTGGCGGCGATGTCAGTGGTCACTGCGAGGATGGGGACCATGACGATCCGTAACGACGCGCTCGACCGGCTGCCCGTGCGCAGCGCCCTGCCCGCCCTGTGGCAGGCCCTCCAGGACCGCGGGGCCGCCGTGCTGTGCGCGCCGCCGGGTACGGGCAAGACGACGCTGGTCCCGTTGGCGCTGGCCGGGCTGTTGGATCCGGCGGACCGGCAGCGGCGGGTGGTCGTGGCCGAGCCGCGGCGGATCGCGGCGCGGGCGGCGGCGCGGCGGATGGCCTGGCTGCTCGGTGAAGAGGTGGGCGGCCGGGTGGGCTTCACGGTCCGCGGGGAGCGGCGGGTCGGGCCGCGGACCGCGATCGAGGTCGTGACCACCGGTGTGCTGTTGCAAAGGTTGCAACGGGATCAGGAGTTGACCGGCGTTGATGTCGTCATGCTCGACGAGTGCCATGAGCGGCACCTCGATGCCGATACCGCAGCGGCTTTCCTGCTCGACGTACGGGCCGCGCTGCGGCCCGAGCTGTGGCTCCTGGCGGCCTCGGCGACCACCGACGCCGCCGGTTGGGCGGCGCTGCTGGGCGGGGCCGACGCCGCCGGGACGGGCACGGGCGAGGAGAGCGTACGGTCCGCGGCCGGAGAGACAGCCGTAGGGACGGTCGGCGGGACGGCCGAGCAGCAGCCCGTGGTGGGCTTCGCGGGCGATGCGGGCGAAGTGACCGCCGTACCGGATCAAGAGGTGGAGGGTGCTGCTGCTCCGGTGGTCACGGCATCGGGTGTCGCGCATCCCGTGGCCGTGGTGTGGGCGCCGCCGGAGCGTGCGGTGCGACCGCCGCACGGCATGCGGGTCGACCCCGCCTTCCTCGACCACGTCGCGGTCGTCGTGCGGCGGGCCCTGCGGGAGCAGGCCGGGGACGTGCTCTGCTTCCTGCCGGGCGTCGGCGAGATCGGCCGGGTCGCACACCACCTGCGGGACCTCGCGGGCTCGGGCGTGGAGGTGCTCCAGGTGCACGGGCGGGCGCCGGCCGCCGTCCAGGACGCGGTGTTGGCCGGCAGCTCGGGGCGGCGGCGGGTGGTGCTGGCGACCTCGGTCGCGGAGTCGAGCCTGACGGTGCCCGGGGTGCGGGTGGTGGTGGACGCGGGCCTGGCGCGGGAGCCGCGCACGGACCACGCGCGCGGTCTCAGCGCGCTCACGACCGTCCGGGCCTCCCAGGCCGCGGCGCGACAGCGGGCCGGGCGGGCCGGGCGCGAGGCGCCGGGGACCGTCTACCGCTGTTGGTCGGAGGCGGACGACGGGCGGCTGCCGCGCTGGCCGGCGCCGGAGATCGCGGTGGCGGACCTGACCGCGTTCGCCCTGCACTGCGCGTGCTGGGGCGAGCCGGACGCGTCGGGCCTCGCCCTTCTCGACCCGCCGCCCGGCGGGGCCATGGCCGCCGCGCGGGAGGTGCTGGTGGCGATCGGGGCGGTCGACGGCGGGGGCCGGGTGACCGACCGCGGCGCCCGGATGGCCGGGCTCGGGCTGCACCCGCGACTGGCACGGGCGCTCTTCGACGGCGCCCGGCAGGTCGGCCCGCGCCGGGCCGCCGAGGTGGTGGCCCTGCTCAGTGAGGAACCGCCGCGGGAGTACGGGGACGACCTGGCTGCCGCCTGGCGGGCGGCGCGGCGCGGGGGCGATGCGTACGCCGGGCGCTGGCGCGAGGAGACCCGCAGGTTGGTGGGTGCGCTGCGGACGGTGGAGGGCACGACCGGTGGTGCAGACGGTGCGCATCGTACGGACGGTCCCCCGGTGGCCGGCGGCGGCCGGGGCGTGGGCTTCGACGACGCGGTGGCCGGGTTGGTCGCCGCGCTCGCCTTTCCCGAGCGGGTGGCACGGGCGCGGGGCGCGGGCGCGCTGCTGATGGCGTCGGGGACGGGCGCGGAGCTGTCCGCCGGCTCCGGGCTGCGGGAGGCGGAGTGGCTGGCCGTCGCGGTGGCCGACCGACCGGTGAACGCCGTCTCGGCGCGGGTGCGACTGGCCGTGGTGATCGACGAGGGGACGGCGCGCGCCGCCGCGTCCGCGCTGCACGCCACCGTCGAGGAGGTGGGCTGGTCAGCGGAGCGGGCGGACCTGGTGGCCCGCCGGGTGGAGCGGTTGGGCCGCATCGAGCTGCGCACCAGGCCGCTGTCGGCGCCGGACCCGGAGCTCGTACGGGCCGGGCTGGTGGAGGGGCTGCGTCGGGAGGGGCTCGGGCTGTTGCGCTGGTCGGCGGAGGCCCGGGGGCTGCGGGAGCGCATGGCGTTCGCCCACCGGGTCCTGGGCGAGCCGTGGCCCGACGTCAGTGATGCGGCGTTGTTGGCGCGGGCGGATGAGTGGCTGGCCGGCCCCCTGGGGCGGGCCCGCGGCCGGGCCGATCTCGAACGGGTCGATGCGGGAACGGAGTTGGGGCGGCTGTTGCCCTGGGCGACTGGGGACGCGGCGCGCTTCGCCGAGTGGGTGCCGGAGCGTATCGAGGTGCCGAGCGGCTCACGGATACGCGTGGACTACGCCGAGGAACAGCCGGTGCTCGCGGTGAAGCTCCAGGAGTTGTTCGGCTGGCAGGAGACGCCGCGCATCGCCGGCGGCCGGGTGCCCGTGGTGGTCCATCTGCTGTCGCCGGCGGGGCGGCCGGCGGCCGTCACGTCCGACCTGGCGTCGTTCTGGCGCGAGGGCTACCGCTCGGTGCGCGCCGAACTACGCGGCCGATACCCCAAGCACCCCTGGCCGGAGGACCCGACGACAGCCGAACCAACCCGCCACACCACAGCCCGGACACGACGCGGTTGAGCACACCGCCGCGGGTCACCGAAGGCAGCAAGCCATCCGACCCAAGGCCGGGGCCGGGGCCAGGGCCGGCAGGGACGTACCCCGGTCCGCGCCCGCCGCCGAGGCAACGCCGCTCTCGCGCGAGAACAACCGCCAGATACGCGCCAAGCAACCCGCCCAACGTCCCAAGCCCCCCTGGCCGGAGGAGCCGATGACAGCCGGACCAACCCGCCACACCACGGCCCGAGCACGACGCGGTTGCGCCGCCCGCTGGCAGCAAAGGCAGCGGGCCGTAACCGGGCGGGCCGGAGCCCCGGGCCGTACCGGGCGGGTGGTGTCGAAGGGGCGTCGCCCGATGTCGGCAGATGCCGCCTCGTACGACGTGCTGGCCCCAGGCCGGGCATGCCGCGGGCGCCGGCCGTGGGTGACGACCGGCGCCCTCGGGTGGATCAGTCGACCGTCAGCGTGAGCGTCAGCGTCGTGCCGTCGGTGGTGGTGAGGCGGAGGAGGAAGGTGCCCTTGGTGCCGTCGGTGAAGATCTCCGGCAGGGTGAGTTGGCCCTTGGCGTCCGTCTTCAGGCCGGCGAGCGTGCGCACCGGCTTGTCCTGGGCGTCCTTGAAGTAGGGGCCCTTGTCGTTCGGGGTGGCGTCCTTGTCCGAGGTGATCATCGTGGCGGTGAGCGGCACGTTCGCCGCGGCCTTGCCCCGGTGGGTGGCCCGCACCACGATCGGGTCGGTGAACGCTGCCTCCGGCTTCGCCGTGAGGGGCTGCTCGTCGGCGCGGGTCAGTGCGTCGGCGGTCGGCGTCGGCTCGGGGCGGGGCTGCACCTTCGCGGTGAAGTCGACCGCGCCTTCGGCCTGGCCCACGACCGTGGCCCGGACCGTGAAGGTGCCCGTCTTCTTGCCGGCGATCAGCTTCGGGGCCTTCGCCGTGCCGTCCGCCCGCGTGAACACCGTGACCTTCTTGGTGAGCCCGTAGAACTCGGCCTCGGTGGTGCCGCGGATCTCAAAGCCCACCCGCACCGCTGCGAGCGCCTTGCCCTTCGCGTCCACCACCTTGACCTGCGGCGACGTCTCGAACGAACCGCCCTCAACGGCCGTGAACTCCCGCGCGCCCACGTGCGAGATGACCTTCGCCGGCTGCGGCTTGGGCGGCGTGGTGGTCGGTGGGGGCGTGGTGGGCGGAGTCGTCGGAGGCGTGGTGGGGGGCGGCGTGGTGGTCGGGGGCGTCGTCGGAGTGTCGGGGTTCGGGCGCGGCTTGCTCGGCTTGGGCGGCGTGCTGGGGGTGTTCGGGACCGAGGGGCGCTCGGTCTCCGCCGGCGGAGTGCTCGGGGTCTGCCCACCGGGGCGCTGGCTCGGCCGGCCGTGGCCCGGCCGCTCCCGCGCGTCGGCGCCGCTGCCGGGCCGCTGGCCCGTGTGGCGCGAGCCGGGGCCGTCGCCCGTGGGCAGCTTGCCGGTGCCGTCCGGCACCTCATGGGTGCCGTTCTTGTAGTACTCGAACCACGACAGGACGGTGTTCAGATACTCCGTCGACTGGTTGTAGCCGAGTATCGCCCGGTCCAGATCGGCCTTGACCGCCAGGTCGCGGTTGTTGGAGCAGAGGAAGTTGGCCGCTGCCAGCGCCGCGTCGTAGATGTTGTTCGGATTGCGCTCACCGTCGCCATTGCCGTCCCGGCCCCAGGTGGCCCAGGTGGACGGGATGAACTGCATGGGCCCGACGGCCCGGTCGTGGGTCGAGTCGCCGTCGTACGCACCGCCGTCGGTGTCGGTGATGCGGGCGAAACCGTTGCCGTTGAGGACCGGGCCGAGGATCGGCGACAGGGTGGTGCCGTCCTGGTCCACCGCACCGCCGCGGGCCTGGCCCGACTCCACGCGGCCGATGCCCGCCAGCAACTCCCAGGGCAGATGGCATTCGGCGCGGTCGCGCGCCACGGCGGACTCGGCCCGCTGGTACGCGTCGAGCACGGTGGCCGGGATGCCGGAATCCGCGCCACCGCCCTGCCCACCGGGCTGGTTGGTGCTCGGTGAGCGGCGGGGGAGGTCGGACTTCTTGGGACTCCGCAGCGGCGGGAGGTCCGTGTAGTACGAGGAGCCGCCGCTGATGGCGTCACCCGCCGGCGGCGGCGTCAGCTCGCTCGCGGCGTCCCTCTCCTTCTCCTTGTGGTGCTCGCCTGCGAAGCCCGGGGCCTGAGAGGCCGTGAGCGCGGCCATCGCCACTGCCGCCACCGCAGTCGTCGCTGCTCCGTGGCGCAGTCGCCGACTGATGTGCGCTGCCATCCGTCCGTCCCTCCCGTCGACTGTGACGCGCTCCCCCCGCGCGACAATGCCCGTGACACTACGGCAACTCATGGCCCGCAGCTACCGACCCATGACGTTCCCCTTTGATCGGATACGACAGGGGATGGTTCGGCGAAGGACAGGAAAACTCTGCGCGGAGTCCGTCGGCTGCTAGGACGCTGGAGGTCGGGGGGGGGGGGCCCCCCCCCCCCCCCTAGATACGGATAGTGTTTGGCGGATATTAACTGGTATACGTTGCGATTACCGGGTGGGCGACCGGCCGGGCGCCGGGG
>NZ_JBEHZD010001160.1:0-441 GCF_040240285.1 Streptomyces sp. HSW2009
GGGCGGGCCGGGGGGCCGGGGGCGGGGGCGGGCGCGGGGGGGGCGGGCGCGGCGGCCCCCCCCGCCCCCCCCCCCCCGCGCCCCGGCCCCCCCCCCCGGCGGCGGGGGCCTGGGGCGCGGGCGCGGCCGACTGCCGGCCGCGAGCACCCGGTCCCGGTCCCGCCCGAACAGCCGCCGCCACCAGGGCGCTCGGCGCCGGCCGGGCGCCGGGTCCGCACGGTCCAACTCCCCGCCGCAGCGCACGCAGAGCCGCCGCTCGTACGGGTTGTCCGCCCGGCACCGCGGGCAGGGACGGCTGCCCCGTACCTCGCCGCCGCCCGTGCTCGGCGCCGGGGCCGCCGCGGTGTGGGGCGGCACCCGGTGGTCGGGCCCGGGGGCCTCCGCAACGCCGTGCCGGTCGCCGGGGCGACGGGGGGCCGCCGGCTCGGAGCCAGGCCGGGC
>NZ_JBEHZD010001161.1:0-439 GCF_040240285.1 Streptomyces sp. HSW2009
GGGGGGGGGGGGGGGCGGGGGGGGCGGGGGGGGCGGCGGGGGGGCCCGGGGGGGCGCGGGGGGGCGGGAGGTGCGCGGTCCGCTGCGGCGCCGCGGGCGGGCCGCTCGCCATCGACCTCGCGTCCGACGGGCCGCACCTGCTGATCGACGGTGCCCAGGGCACCGGCAAGACCGAGCTGTTGCGGTCCATCGCCGCCTCGCTCGCCGCCGCCGAGCGCCCGGACCGGATGTCGCTGGTGCTGGTGGACGGCGGCGGCACGGAGCGCGGCGAGGGACTGCGGCCGTGTACGGAGTTGCCGCACGTCTCGACGTACCTGGCGGCGTCCGACCCGGTGCGGATGCGGGAGTTCGCGCAGGCGCTCAGCTCCGAGCTCAAGCGGCGGGCCGAGGTGCTGGGCCGCGGCGACTTCGTCTCCTGGCACGCCGGCCGGGCCGGCTC
>NZ_JBEHZD010001162.1:0-435 GCF_040240285.1 Streptomyces sp. HSW2009
CGCCCCCGCCCTTGGCCTTCTTCTTACGGGGCTGCTGCGGGGTCAACCGCGTGGTGTCGCCACCGGCGCCCACCGCGGGGGAACCCGCAAGGCCGCCCGCACCCGCGGGGCCGGCCGGCCCGGCGAACGGGTCGCCCGGACCGTCGAAGCCCGGCGCGCCCGGCACCGCGAACGCATCGCCGGCACCCGCGGCACCGCCCGCACCAGCCGAACGGTTCGAACCAGCAGGACCAGCGGAACCACCAGGGCCCGCTGAGCCGCCGAAGGGGTCGCCCGCGCCGGCGGGACCCTGGCCGAAGGGTCCGCCCGCGCCGCCGCCCGGCCCGTCGAAGGGCGCTCCGCCCGCCGCCCCCCCCGGCCGCGGGGTCGCACCCCGCGCCTCCCTCGGCCGCGGGAACGGCCTGTCGCGGCAGGGCGGACCGCCGGGGGGGCCGG
>NZ_JBEHZD010001163.1:0-434 GCF_040240285.1 Streptomyces sp. HSW2009
GGGGGGGGGGGGGGGGGGGGGGGGGGGGGCGTGCGGGGCGGCGGCTGGTGGGGGGCGGGGGTGTCCTGATGCGCGGCATCGGGGGGGGCCGCCCCGCCGCGGGGGGGCGGCGCCCCCGCTGGACGATGCTCCAGGCGGCCAGGAAGGGCCTCTTCGCACAGTTGGTGGTGGCGCCACTGATGCACAGGCACCGCATCCTCACCCAGGTCTCGGGTGACCATCTGGAGGTCATCAAGCTGATCCCGCCGCTGATCATCGGCGAGCCCGAGGTGGACCGCTTCGTCACCGCGTTCACGGACGTGATGGACGACGCGCACGACGGCGGCGGTCTGCTGTGGGAGTTCGGCAAGACCCTCGTCAAACAAGCCGTCGCCAACCGATGACCACCGGCGGCCCCGGGCGGCGCGCGCCGGGCGGCAGCTACCGTACGGGCC
>NZ_JBEHZD010001164.1:0-427 GCF_040240285.1 Streptomyces sp. HSW2009
CCCCCCCCCCCCCCCCCCCCCCGGCGGGCGGCGGGGGGGGGGGGGGGTTTTTTTTTAAACGCGCCGGCCCCCCCCACCCCGCAGGGCCCGGGGCCGGCGGCTTCGGCGCCGGGGTGGTGAGCAGGGTCCAGGGTGTCGAGGGCGCCGGGTGGGTCGAAGGGGTCGAGCGGGCCGGATGCGTAACGGCCGGTGGGCGTGGTCGGGGGCGGCGGCCCGTCGGGCCCGGCGTGGGTGACGCCGGCCGTGCTGCCCGGGGCGCCGCCTGCCGTGATGGCCGGTGGTGCGGTGCGGGTGGTGGCGACGGCGGTGCGCTCGGATGCGTACGCGGCCGGGGCCGGGTGGGTGTCGGGCTCGTGCACGGCCGGGCCCGGGTGGGCGGGCGACGGCTGCCGGAGGTGTGCGGGCGCTTCGGCTGCGGGGGTGGTGG
>NZ_JBEHZD010001165.1:0-426 GCF_040240285.1 Streptomyces sp. HSW2009
GGGGGTTGGTGCGGAGTGCGGAGTCGGAGAATCCGGGGCGGTTTGTGTTGGTGGATGTGGAGTCTGCGGGTGCGGGTGTGGTGGAGGGGGTGCGGGCTGCGTTGGCTGCGGAGGAGTCGCAGGTCGCGCTCCGGGACGGACGGGTCCTGGTGCCGAGGTTGGCCCGGGTTCGGGGGGCGGCCGAGGTGGCCGAGGCGTCGGCGCCGGCCGGGCTCGATCCTTCCGGGACGGTGCTGATCGTGGGTGGCACGGGGGTGCTGGGTTCGTTGGTGGCTGAGCATGTGGTGGGGGTGTGGGGTGTGCGGCATGTGGTGTTGGCGAGTCGGCGTGGTGGTGAGGCTCCGGGTGTTGGTGAGTTGGTGGAGCGGTTGGGTGGGTTGGGTGCTGAGGTGCGGGTGGTTGCGGTGGATGTGTCGTCTGCGGATG
>NZ_JBEHZD010001166.1:0-425 GCF_040240285.1 Streptomyces sp. HSW2009
TTCGCCACCGGACCACCAATCCCCGGCACACCCACACCCTCAACCCAACCAGCCGTCGACCAAATCGTCGTCTCCGTGGGCCCATACACATTCACCACCCGCTCAGCCCGACCCACCAAACCCCGCGCCACATCCACCGGCAACACCTCACCACCCACCAACACCCGAACCCCCGACAACACCCCACCACCAGACTCCACACCATCCACCACACCCGACTCCACAGCCCCCAACACCCCACGCCACAAACTCGGCGTCCCCTGCATCACCGACACACCCTCACCCACCACCACACCACACAACCCCACCACATCCCGCACCACCTCACGACCCACCACCACCACACAACCACCCACCACCAACGGACCAAACAACTCCAACCCCGCAATATCAAACCCCACCGTCGTCACCGCCAACAACACATC
>NZ_JBEHZD010001167.1:0-421 GCF_040240285.1 Streptomyces sp. HSW2009
GGGGTGTATGAGGATTTGGTGGGGCGTGGGTTGGAGTATGGGCCGGTGTTTCGGGGTGTGGAGGGTGTGTGGCGGCGGGGTGGTGAGACGTTTGTTGAGGTGGTGTTGCCTGAGGGTGGTCGTGGTGGGGTGGGTGGTTTTGGGGTGCATCCGGCGTTGTTGGATGCGGCGTTGCATGCGGTGGTTTTGGGTGGGGTGGTGCCGGGGTTGGAGGTGGGTGTTCCGGTGTTGCCGTTTGTGTGGTCGGGGGTGCGGTTGTTTGCGGTGGGTGCGGTGCGGGTGCGGGTGCGTATTTCGGGTGTGGGTGGGGGTGGGTTGAGGTTGGATGTGGTGGATGGTGTGGGTGATCCGGTGGTGGTGGTTGAGGGGTTGAGGTTGCGGCCGTTGCCGTTGGGTGAGTTGGTGGTGGGTTCGCGGGTGT
>NZ_JBEHZD010001168.1:0-419 GCF_040240285.1 Streptomyces sp. HSW2009
GCGGTGGCGTTCGGTGCGTTGTTGGCGGAGGGGATCGGCGACACGATTCGGGTGTCGTTGTCGGCGCCGCCGGTGGAGGAGGTGAAGGTGGGCATCCAGATTTTGGAGTCGTTGAACCTTCGTCCGCGGCGGTTGGAGATCGTGTCGTGTCCGTCGTGTGGGCGGGCGCAGGTGGATGTGTACAAGTTGGCGGATGAGGTGACGGCGGGCCTTGAGGGGATGGAGGTTCCGTTGCGGGTGGCGGTGATGGGGTGTGTGGTCAATGGTCCGGGTGAGGCGCGTGAGGCGGATCTGGGTGTGGCCTCGGGCAATGGCAAGGGGCAGATCTTCGTGAAGGGCGAGGTCATCAAGACCGTGCCGGAATCGAAGATCGTGGAGACCCTGATCGAGGAAGCGATGAAGATCGCCGAAGAGATGGA
>NZ_JBEHZD010001169.1:0-419 GCF_040240285.1 Streptomyces sp. HSW2009
GGGCCCGGGGCCGGCCACCGGCCCCGGGGGGGGGGGCGGGGGCCAGCCGGCCGCCCCGCCCGCGCGGTACGCCGCACCGCCCGGGGGCCATGCCGTACCGCCCGGCCGCTGCGCCGTACCGCCCGCGGCCGGGGCCGTGCCGTCGGGACCGGCCGCCGGGGCCGTGCCGTCGGGGGCCGGCGACCCGGCCGCGCACCCGGCGGGGAAGAGCATCCTCAGGACGGCGGGGCAGCCCGTGTGCACCACGGCGTTGGTGACCAGTTCCGAGATCAACAAGATGAGCGTCTCCGCCAGGGGCTCGTCTACCGCCACCCCCGAGCGGGCCAGCCGGGAGCGCGCCCAGCGGCGCGCCCTTCCCACCTCGGCCGGGTCTGGCCGGACTTCCATCTGCATTTGAAGCACCTGCACCGCTCACACCA